>JAAYYY010000177.1 GCA_012515125.1 Chloroflexota bacterium | reverse complement strand
GGCGCGCAGGTTGCCTGCCGGCCCGCGGAAGCCGGGCTGACCCAGGCAAGCAAATTGATCAAGGTGGGCGGCGAAGAGGTAGTCGTCACCCGGGTCGTACCCGCTGACGTGACCATCCCGGCAACACCCACGCCCGCCGATCCCGCGGCTGAACCGGCGATACTTGACCTGGGACGTGAGGGCGAACCCGGCATTCCCGATCCGCAGACGGCAGCCACCGATAACGAGATCGACTTGGTAGAGAACCTCTTTGTCGGACTGACCCGTCTCAACCTGCGAACAGGCGAAGCTGAACCCCAGCTTGCCGAACGCTGGGAGGTCAGCGCCGATGGGCTGACCTGGACCTTCCATCTGCGCCGGGATGTCTTCTGGATCAAGCCGGGTTTCCCGGAGAAGGAAGGCTTCCTCGCGACGGCGACCGGGCCGCAGGTCTACCGGCCGGTCGTTGCGGATGATGTCGTCTTCGCCGTCCAACGGGCCTGCGATCCGCGTGTGACGACTCACGACGTGCTTGTGTTATTCCTCATCGAAGGTTGCGAGGATGCCCAACGGCTGACCGAGGTGACGGAGGAGGCGCTGGCGAAGATCGGGGTCAGCGCGCCCGACGACTACACCGTCGTTTTTCGTATCAACGAGCCTGCCAGCTACCTGCCCGTCATTCTGAGTATGACGATTGTCCGGCCTGTGCCGCGCGAGATCGCGACCCTGTTCCAGGAAACCAGCGAAACCTGGACTGTACCGGCGAACATTGTCACCAGCGGTCCGTTCACCCTGGGAACGGATACCGACGAAGAACGGTTGGTGCTGGAGCGCAATCCCTATTGGCCACTTCCACGCAACGGCCCGGTAGAACGCGTCAACATCTACTGGTTGAGTGTGTCCAACGCGTATGAGATGTGGCTGGCAAAGCAGCTGGACGTGAGCCCCATTACGTCCGCCGCCCGTGAGAATATGCTGACCAACACGCGAATCCTGCCCAACGTGAGGTTGGTCAGCAATCAGTCGGTCTTCTATCTGGCCTTCAACTTCGACAGTCCCGTCTTCTCCGATCCGGCGGTGCGCCGGGCATTTAGCGCGGCGATTGATCGGGCTGCCCTTCTGGAAGAGGTGTATGATGGGCTGGGCATTCCCATGCGCCACTTCTCTCCGCCCGGCGTATTCGGCGCGCCGCCCATTGAGGAGATCGGCGTGGGCTACCATAGCGACCGCGCCATTCTGGAATTAGGCGCCAGCAGCCTGCGCGACTGCAGCTTTATGCCGGAGATTCGTTATATGGTCGGCTCGACCGACCAGGCGCTATTCCATGCGGAGACAGTCCGCAATATGTGGGTCAGGGAGCTGGGCTGCGAGGAGGAAAAGATCATCATCGAGCAGGTCCATTTTGGCGAGCTACTGGCGAGGACCCAACCCGACGCAGGGGTGGAACGGCCCGACATCTGGGACCTGGGCTGGGCCTCGTATTATCCTGATGCCCACAACTGGCTGGGCGACGTGCTGCACTGCACGCTCAGCGAGAATCGCCAGAACCGCCCCTGCAGCCCGGCCGACGAGCTGATCGCCCAGGCGGCGACGGAAGATGATCCCGAACAGCGCGTTGCTCGCTACCGCGAAGCAGAGCGGTTGTTCTTCGGCGAGTCGGGAATCCAGCCCGTGGCGCCGCTCTTTGTCCGGGCCGACTACATTCTGGTCCAACCCTGGCTGCAGTACGTGCCGGCCCATTTTGGCGGCGAACAGTTCGATACCTACCAGCTTGACGCCGTCATGAAGCGCCTGGAACGCGAGCAGCTGCAGTAACGGAAAGCAGAGCCTGTGGCCGATCTCGCCGATTACGCCGCCGCCTTTAGCCTGTCACTCGACCCGGCGCAGCTAGCTCAGTTCCGGCGCTACAGCGAGCTGCTGCGGGAGTGGAACCAGCGCATCAACCTGACGGCTATCGACGCGCCGGCCGAGATCGAGATCCGCCACTTCCTCGACTCGCTGACAGTCGCCACCGCCACCGGCGACCTGAGCGACCGGCGGCTGATCGACGTGGGCACAGGCGCCGGTTTCCCCGGTCTGGCGCTGAAAATACTCTATCCCGCTATGGCGCTGACACTTGTGGATAGCGTAGCCAAAAAGACGAGATTTCTCGAAGCCGTGGCGGCGGAGCTGGGGCTGAGCGACGTGACCATCCTGGCCGAGCGGGCTGAGACAGTAGGCCGGCAACCGGCCCATCGCGAGCAGTACGATTGGGCAGTAGCGCGGGCGGTGGCGGCGCTACCGGTGCTGGTCGAATACTTGCTGCCCCTCTGCCGCGCGGGCGGGAGCGCCCTGGCCCAGAAGGGCGAGAGCGCCCCGCGAGAAGTCTCCGAGGCGCGCACGGCTATCGGGTTGCTGGGCGGTGGCGAGCCGATCCTACACCCAGTCAAGCTACCCGGCCGGGATGAGACCCACTATCTGGTTGTGATTCCAAAAGTGGCTACAACGCCCGCCGCCTACCCGCGAAGCCCGGGCCGTCCGGCGAAAAAGCCGCTCGGGCGCTAGGCAACGGGTCGCTCCCCGGCAGGCTCAGGCGGTCTCTGGCGCCGCCAGCGGCGTGCGTTCGAAGGTAGCCAGATAGAGCTTCTGCGGGACGCTCTTGCCCTTGAGCGCAATGGGCCCGGCCGGTACAAATGAGACGATATCAAGCAGGTGGGGAACATCCCGCTCTACCGCCTCATAGATGGTCTCCGTAATGGCAATCTGGCCGTCAGCGGCGAGGTCTACCAGGCGGTGGGCGGTATTCACGGCCTCGCCGACCATGCGGAACGTCATCCGCGTCTCCGAGCCGACGTTGCCCACGACGACGTTTCCTTTGTCGATGCCGATCCCCAGCCCCAGTTTGACGCCGAACTGGGCGAACCAGCGCTGGCGCAGCTCGTCGAAGCGGCGCTGCATGTTGATCGCCGTTACCAGCGCCCGGTAATGGCTGTCCTCCTGGTCAAAAGGAAAATTGAAGCCAACCATCACCTCGTCGCCGGTCAGGTCAAAAACGGTACCGTCAAACTCATGGACGATGCCGGTCATTTCCGTAAAGAACTCGTTCAGCAGCGGAATGGCCTGGTTCGGCTCGACGGTCACGATCATGCGCGTGAAATCGCGCAGATCGGCGAAGAGAACGACCGCTTCGCGCCGCTCGCGCCGCGCGAGCAGCCCCGGCTCGCTGGAGAGCACGTGTTCGACCAGACGTGGACCCATGTAGCGAGAAAAGGTCTCTTTCACCAGCTCGCGCTGGCGTCGTTCCTGCTGCAGGCGCAGCTCTTCCACGCGCTTTAGCTCCGTGATATCCTGCAGGACGGCGACGTAGCCGACGTCGGGAATGGGGCTGACCGTGGCGTAGAGCACGCGCGGCGGCAGGCTCAGCTCCTGCGCTGCCGGGCGGCGACCGGCGCGGGCGAACTGGGGAATGAGCATGGCGAGCTGTGGTATGTCACGCAGCGATTGTCCGGCGACCGCGCCCGCCTGCAGGCCAAACAGCGCTTCCGCCGCCTGGTTGAGCAGGGAAACCCGCCATTCCTCGTCAGTTGTGACGATGGCGTCGCTCGACTGTGCCAGAATCGCGCCCAGCTTGCCCCGCTCCTCGTTGATTTCCTTGAAGAGAAAGGCATTCTCGATGGAGGCGCTGATCTGCGCGCCGAGGGCCTCCAGCAGGGCAAGGTGCTCCTCGGTGAAATAGCCGGGCTGGGGGTGCATGAGGAACAGCACGCCCACGAGCCGGTCTGCACGCGAGAGTGGGACGCCCACGACAGAACCCGGCTGTTCCCGATCGTCGGGCAGGGAAAGCCAGCGCTCGTCCTGCCGGGCGTCGGCGATGACGGTCCCACGGTGGTTGCGCAGAATCCAGCCTGCCAGGCCGTGGCTCATAACCTCGTCCGGCACGCTTCTCGCCAGATCGGGCTCCTCTCCTTCGCGAACGACCACGCGATGGGTCACGTGCGCGGCCTCGTCCAGCAGGATGATCGTGCCCTTAGTTGCATTCACCGCTTTCTGCGTCTGGGCGATAATGGTCATCATCATCTGCTCCAGATCAAGCTGCGCGTTGATCGCGCGGCTGATCTCGTAAAGCAGCTGCAGGTGGTTGCGCTCCTGTTCGAGATGTTCCCTGGCCTGCTTTAGCTGCAGCAGCGCCTTGACGCGCAGCAGCAGCTCCTCCCGGTGATGCGGGCGTGAAAGGAACTCGTCGGCGCCTGCTTCGATGCCCTCGATGCGGTACTGCACGTCACGCAGCGCCGTGACCATGATGATGGGAATGCCCCGTGTCGCCTCGCCGGCCTTGAGCTGCCGGCAGACGGCAAAGCCATTGATGCCCGGCATCATCACGTCCAGCAGGATGAGGTCGGGCCGGTCGCGCCGGGCGATCTCGATACCCTCGTGCCCGTCTTCGGCCTGCAGGATTTCGTAGCCCTCCATCTCCAGCTGCGAGGAAAGCAGCAGGCGGTTCTCAAGGCTGTCGTCAATGATCAGAATGGACGCGGCGTCGGTGTCGGTACGGGGAGGATTAGCCATCTCGTCTCAGTTCTTGGCTAGTCTGGCACGGTTACCCCTGCTTCGATCTGTCCCCCGGTCACGTGCAGGGTTTGGGCCTCCTGGAGAAAGGAGTCGGTGAACATGCCCGGGTCGGTGGACGTGAGGATGGCCTGAGTGCTCTGGCGCACGTAGTCGAGAATGAGGGTACGCCGGCGCTCGTCCAGCTCGGCCACAACCTCGTCGAGCAAAAGAACGGGCGTGTCGCCGGTCTCGGCCCGCATCCAGTTGCTCTCGGCCATCTTCAGAGCCAGGACGGCGGTGCGCTGTTGCCCGCGCGAGCCGAAGCTACCCAGGTTGCGCCCGTTGATCAGGAAGGTCCAGTCGTCCCGCTGCGGACCTACCGTCGTGCGACCGCGGCCTATATCGCGGCTGCGCGCCGCCTCCAGCGATTCCCGGAAGCGGCTCGCCGCCGCCGCCGGATCGGCCGTCTCCAGCCAGCGCGCCCATTCGTCCTGGGCCTCGCCGGCCGCGCCGTTGACGCTTTCGTCGTTCTCCAGGCGGGGCAGATAGCGCAGGCGCAGCGTCTCCAGCCCTTCTGTCAGCGCCTCGTAATGGATATTGCGCGCTTCCCGCGCCAGCGCCGCCAGAAAGGAGGCCCGGCGCGCAAAGAGATAGCCGCCCGTCTCCGCCAGCTTCTCGGTGTAGATCGGCAGTAGGTCGTGTCCTCGCCCTTCCTCGGCGATGCGGCGCAGCACCGTATTCCGCTGTTCCAGAAGCTTGTTGTAGCGCGAGAGGGTGCGGCAGTAGTCCGGGTCTGTCTGGCAGAGCGTGATGTCCATGTAGCGGCGCCGCTCGCTGGGCGGGCCGGTGACCATCTGCACGTCCTGCGGCAGAAAGAGCACGACGCGCAGGTTGCCGAGGAGATCCATCAGGCGGACCTTTCGCCGGTTGACCAGCGCTTCCCGCCGGAAGCTGCTCTGTGTCCCCTGCTGTTCCTGGATCAGGCGCATTTCCAGCAGCCGGTCCCCGTCGTCACGCATGACGTGGCCCACCAGCCTGCCGACGGCGAGCGGCCCTTCCTCGTTCCCGAGGTCCCAGTTGAGGAGCTGGCTATCCTGCTCCGCATGGTGCGAGCGCGTCGTCGCCAGATAGTAGATCGCCTCTAGCAGGTTGGTCTTGCCTTGCGCGTTCGCCCCGTAAAGCAGGGTGGGTCCCGGAGAAAGGGCCAGCTCAAGGCGGCGGTAGCTGCGGAAGTTCGTGAGAGATAAGTGGTCCAGGTACATGCATGACTCGGGCCGTCTGGTTTTCGTCGCCAGACAGTGAATTATAGCACGCACCAGAGGCAGGGGCACCCGCGTGTAATGCCTGCCTCATGCTACGACGCTTCCGGCTCTGATTGCGACGTATCGTGCTCCATGCTATCCTTGGGCCTTGATGCGCAGGGCGTGAGTGAGGATGGGCGTGCCTGCGCGAGCGACTGTAATCACGGCATAGAATTGAGCTATACATCGGCGCTTTGCCGGCCCTTTCCGTACCGGTTTGGACTGACACCACGCCGAAGAGCTAGACCGCAACGATATGGACCGACCGGACATTATTTTCATTGTGCTGGATACCCAGCGGGCCGACCGGCTGGGAACCTACGGCTACGACGCCACGCTGACGCCTCATCTGGACCGCTGGGCTGCAGAAGGAGCCGTGTTTGAGCAGGCCATCGCGCCGGCCCAATGGACGATTCCCAGCCACGCTTCCATGTTCACCGGGCGCTATCCTACCGCCCATCAGGTGCTGCAGTCCAACAAGGCGCTGACGCCCGACCTGCCCCATCTGGCAGAGCTGCTGCGCGCCGCCGGTTACGACACCATCGGCTTCTGCAACAACCCCCTGGTCGGCATCCTCAACAACGGCTTCAAGCGCGGCTTCAACCGCTTCTACAACTATGGCGGCGCCTTCCCCAGCCTGCCGGAGCAGTCCTCGCCGCTGCCGTGGCCCCTGAACCATCTGTTAGCCAGCTACACCCAGTTCCTGCGCCGCATTTCTTACCCGATCCAGAACTTCTTCGGCCGCTCCGACCTCGCCTTTCGGCTTTCACTCAACGCCTGGCTGACCCCGCTCTGGTCCCGGTTCGCCAATTTCAAGGGCCAGAACGAGCGCTCAGTCGGCGACCTGGTTACCTTCCTGCAGCAGCGTGAGCAGCGTCCGGCGCGGCAGCCACTCTTCCTCTTCGTCAATCTGATGGAGACGCACCTGCCGTTCTCGCCGCCGCAGCCGTTTATCGACCGGGTGGCGCCCTATTTCCGGCGCGACCGTGAGGCGCGCGAAATCCTGCGCCGCTGGAACCGCGAGGCCTATCGCTGGGCGGCTCCCCTGGCCGAACCGCTGGGCGAGCTGGAAGCGCGCGTGCTGAGCGACCTCTACGATGCGGAGGTTGCCTATCAGGACGACTATCTGGGCAGGCTGTTCGACACGCTGCGCGAGCGTCGCCAGCGGGACAATACACTCACGGTCATTGTCGGAGACCACGGCGACGGGCTGGGTGAGCACGGCTACATGGGCCACGCCTTTGTCGCCTACCAGGAGCTGGTGCACGTCCCCCTGCTGCTGCACTGGCCCCGCCGCATACGGGCCGGCACCCGCGAGGCCACGCCGGTCAGCACCCGGCGCGTCTTTCACACGATGGTCGAGGCCGCCGGCCGGCTGCCGGAAGCGGCCGGCAAGGTCAGCCCTGCGGAGGTGCGCAGCCTCTCCTTCCTGGAGACCCTTCTGGGCCGCGACCCGGAGCAGGGCCGCGCCTATGCCGAGGTCTACCCGCCGCTCAACTTTGTCCGCGCCATCGAGAGCCGCCAGCCAGAGCTGCTGGAGCGATTCCGCTGTCTCTCACTGCGGCGGGCGCTTGTCCAGGGTCCAGACAAGCTGATCATGGTCGATGGGGCAGCGGACGAGCTGTTCCGGCTGGACGAAGACCCACACGAGCTGCGCGATCTGCGGGACAGCGAGCCCGAAAAGACGCAGCAAATGGCCGAACTGCTGGAGCGGGCAGCCAGCAGCCTGGAGCGGCAGCGGCTTAGCCTGGCGGCCGGCGCCACGCTCGACCTGGACGCAGACGAAGGATTGTTGCAGCAGCTACGCGCCCTTGGCTATATTGAGTGATGAAGCGCAGTATCGATTCTTACTGGAACAGACCTTATGCTTGATTCGTTACAGACTGACCCCATAGCCTTCACCATCCCCATTGGCGACGGATTTCCGATCTACTGGTATGGCATCCTCATTACGATCGGCATCGCCCTCGGCGTGTGGTGGGCCGCCCGCGAGGTCGTGCGCCGGGGCGGCGACGAGGACACCTTCTACACCGGCGTCCTGATTGTCGTCATCAGCGGCTACGTCTTCGCCCGCATCTGGTACGTGCTGCAGGAGGTGATCGCCGGCCGGGGCGACCAATATCAGACGCTGCTCGACGTGATCAACATCCGCCAGGGTGGAGCCAACATCCTGGGCGGCTTTATCGGCGCAGCCCTGCTGGGCATCTGGTACATTCGCCGCAAGCGGCTGAACTTCTGGAACTATGCGGACGTCGCCGGGCCCGCGCTGCTGCTGGCCCAGGCTATCGGCCGCTGGGGGAACTTCATCAACCAGGAGCTATACGGCCCGCCGACAGAGCTGCCCTGGGGCATCCTCATCGACCCGGCGAACCGTATTGCCGAATACCGGGGCCTGCCGGCGGCGACGCGCTTTCACCCGACCTTCCTCTACGAATCGCTCTGGCTGTTCGCCGGCTTCATCCTGCTCGTCTTTCTGAACCGCCGCTTCCGCGAGCAATGGAAGCCGGGCACCCTCTTTGCCCTGTTTCTGATCTGGTGGGGCGGCGGCCGGACCTGGATCGAGCTGTTCCGCCCGGACCAACCGGCGTTTGGCGATAGCTTGGTGACGTACTCGATGGTCCTGGCTTTCCTCCTGGCGCTTGCCGGCGTCTACCTCTTGCTGGCGCTCTACGACAGATTGCCGGAGGGCTTTCCCGGCTCACAGAGGCGGCGACGGCGCGTGCGCAAGCCCAGGCCCCGCCGCGAATAAGCTCAGTCCTGTGGAGAGATTCCTATGGAGACAAACGCAGAGCCGTTTGAGACAGTGGCGCTGACGTTCGACGACGTGTTGCTCGCCCCCGGTTACTCCGAGGTGCTCCCGGCTTCGGTCAATCTGCAGACCCGCCTCGCCCGGAACATCATGCTGAACATCCCTGTCCTCTCCGCCGCGATGGACACCGTGACGGAAGCCGACATGGCTATCGGCATGGCCCGACTGGGCGGCATCGGCGTCCTGCACCGCAACATGACGCCGGAGGAGCAGGCCGAGGAGGTGGACAAGGTCAAGCGCTCAGAGGCGGGCATGATCGTCAACCCGATCACCCTCTCGCCCGAGGCCACGCTCGCCGACGCCGAAGCGATCATGAGCCGCTATCACATTTCGGGCGTGCCGATTACCGGGCCGGATGGCCGTCTCGTCGGCATCCTCACCAACCGCGATATCCGCTTCGTCACGCCCGGCGCGCAGCCCGTCACCGAGTTCATGACCCGGAAGGAGGCGCTGATCACGGCGCCGGTGGGCACGACGCTGGAGGAAGCCAAGGAGATCCTGCATCGCCACCGTATCGAAAAGTTGCCGCTGGTAGACGACGAGGGCCGGTTGAAAGGGCTGATTACGGTCAAGGACATCGTCAAGAAGCTGGACTATCCGCTGCAGGTCTCGGACGAGCACGGCAGCCTGCTCGTCGCGGCGGCGATCGGCGTCGGCGAGAGCAGCCTGCGCCGGCTGGAGACGCTTGTCAATGCGGGGGTAGACGTCGTCGCCATCGACACGGCCCACGGGCACACGGCCGGCGTGCTGGCTACGATTCGGGAGGCCAAGCGGCGCTACCCGGATCTGCCGCTCATTGGCGGCAACGTGGCTACCGCTGACGGCGCCTGCGCGCTCGTCGAAGCCGGCGCCGACGCCGTCAAAGTCGGCATTGGGGCCGGCTCCATCTGCACGACGCGCATCATCTCCGGTGCCGGCATGCCGCAGATAACGGCCATTTTCGAGTGTGCAGCGGAGGCCCATCGCCTTGGCGTGCCCTGCATTGCCGACGGCGGGATCAAGTACAGCGGCGATATCGTCAAGGCGCTTGCCGCGGGCGCCGACGCCGTGATGCTGGGCTCCATGCTGGCCGGGCTGGAAGAAAGCCCCGGCGACATCCTGCTCTACGAGGGCAAGCGCTACAAGGTCTACCGGGGCATGGGCAGCCTCGGCGCGATGCAGGGCCAGGGCGCCGACCGCTACGGCGCGGGCCAGGATGGCAGCCGGCCCGACCGCGACAAGCTGGTGCCTGAAGGCGTGGAAGGGCAGGTGCCCTACCGCGGGCGGCTGAACGACATCCTCTACCAGATGATGGGCGGCGTGCGCGCCGGCATGGGCTACGTCGGCGCCACCAACCTGCAGGAGCTGCGCGAGAAGGCGCGCTTCGTGCGCATCACCAACGCCGGCCTGCGCGAAAGCCACCCGCACAGCATCACCGTGACCAAGGAAGCGCCCAACTACCAGGTGCCGCGCTAGGGACGCGAGGCGGCCCATGAGCGAGCCAGCGGCGGAAGACCGGCCCGAAGCGCAGCCTCTTTTCGGACACGACACCTACCTGTCGCCGTTCACGTGGCGCTATGGCAGCGAGGCCATGCGCACCATCTGGTCCGAGGAGCACAAGAGGCGGCTGATGCGGCGCGTCTGGGTGGCGCTGGCGGCGGCGCAGCAGCGTGCGGGCCTCGTCACCCCGGAGCAGGTCGAGGAGCTGCGCGCCCACGCGGATGACGTAGACGTGGCGCGCTCGCAGGCCATCGAGCGGGAAACCCGCCACGACGTGATGGCCGAGATCCACGCCTTCGCCGAGCAATGCCCGCAGGCCGGCGGCATCATCCACTGGGGAGCGACCAGCGCCGACATCACCGACAACGTGGACGTGATGCGCCTGCAGGAGGCGACGCGCCTGATCGTCGCCGGGCTGGAGGCGTTGCTGGCGGCGCTGGCGAACCGGATAGAGGCTTATGCGGCGCTGCCCGTCATGGGCTTCACCCACATCCAGCCGGCCGAGCCGGCGACGCTGGGTTACCGCTTTGCCGTCTACGCCCAGGACCTGCTCGACGACCTGCACGCGACGCGCGCGCTGCTCGGCTCGTTACGGGGAAAGGGGCTGAAAGGCGCCGTGGGCAGCCAGGCCAGCTTTGCCGAACTGCTGCGCGGGCGCGAGGTCGATGCCGCCGCGCTCGAAGCCGACGTGATGGCCCGGCTCGGCCTGCCTTACTACCCCGTCGCCACCCAGACCTACACACGGCAGCAGGATTTGCGTGTCGTGCAGACGCTGGCGGGCATAGCGGCTTCCCTCCACAAATTCGCGCTGGATTTCCGCCTGCTGCAGTCGCCCGCCATCGGGGAGTGGGCAGAGCCGTTTGGCCGCCGGCAGGTTGGCTCGTCGGCCATGCCCTTCAAGCGCAATCCGATCCAGATGGAGAACGTCTGCTCGCTGGCGCGTTACGTGGCTGCGCTGCCGGCTATCGCCTGGGACAACGCCAGCCAGGCGATTCTGGAGCGCAGTCTGGACGATTCGGCTAATCGCCGCCTCTTCCTGCCGGAAGCGTTTCTGGCGACCGACGAGATGCTCCGGCGTACCGAGCGCGTGGTGCGGGAAATGGTCGTGGACGAGGCCGCCATCGGGCGCAACATGGCCCGCTATGGCGCTTTTGCGGCGAGCGAGCGGGTGCTTATGGCCCTGGTCGAGGCGGGGGCCAGCCGGCAGGAAAGCCACGAGTGGATTCGCGAGGCCAGCCTGCGGGCGTGGAAGGCAGTCCAGAGCGGGGCCGAAAATCCCCTCGCCCAGCAGCTTGCCGCCGACGAGCGGATCAGGGCTTACCTGCCGGCGGATCAGGTGCTGGCGCTGATGGACGCTTCGGCCTACGTGGGCACGGCGCCGGAGCGGGCGCTGGCGCTGGCAGCAACTGTCCAGCGGGCGCTTGCCAGTCCGGCTGCAGAAGGGGCAGCTGGAAGCGAGCGGTCAGCCCTCCAGCAGTAGCGTCTCCGGGTCCTCGATCAGCTCTTTCACCCGGACAAGGAACTGGACCGCCTCGCTGCCGTCCACGATGCGATGATCGTAGCTGAGGGCGACGTACATCATCGGCCGGATGACGACCTCGCCATTCAGGGCAATCGGGCGCTCCTCGATCTTATGCAGCCCCAGGATGCCAACTTGCGGCGGGTTGAGGATGGGCGTGCTCAACAGGCTTCCGAAAACGCCGCCATTGGTGATCGTGAACGTGCCCCCGCGCAGGTCCTCCAGCGAAAGCGAGCCGTCCTGCACCTGCTGCACGTATTCCCTGATCTTTCGCTCGATATCGGCGAAGCTCATCCGGTCGGCGTCGCGCAGGACCGGCACGACAAGCCCTTCCTCGGCGCCCACCGCCATGCCGATATCGTAGTAATGCTTCAGGACGATATCATCCCCCTGAATCTCGGCGTTGAGCCGGGGGAACGCCTTCAGGGCGCCAATCGCCGCCTTGACGAAGAAGCTCATGAAGCCGAGCCTGACGCCGTGGCGCTTCTCGAAGCTTTCCCGGCGGCGCTGGCGCACGTCGATGACGGCGCTCATATCGACCTCGTTAAAAGTGGTCAGGATGGCGGCGGTCTGCTGGGCCTCGACCAGCCGGCGCGCGATGGTCCGGCGGCGGCGTGACATGCGCACGCGCTCCTCGCGCCCATCCGCCGTTGGTGTGGCAGCCGGCTCCGGCGCTGGCGCTGCCGGCTGGGGTGGGGCAGGAGCCTTCGCGCCCTGCAGGTGGCGTTCCACGTCCCGCTTGGTCACGCGCCCGGCCGGCCCGCTGCCACTGACCTGCTTGAGGTCCACGCCGGCTTCGTCGGCCATACGCCGCGCCACAGGCGTGACTGCCTCAGACGGCGCTTGCTCTGGCGCCCGGGACTGTGTTGGCGCCGGCTCGGCGGGCGCATCCGCCGCGGGCGCTTCCCCGGCCGCTTCCTTCGCTGCTGGCTCCTCCGCTGCTGGCTCCTCCGGCGCGGCTGCTGCGCCGTCGCCGCCCGGCTCGATCACAGCCAGCACGTCGCCGATGGAGACATCTTCGCCGCTATGGCGCTCGATCCGGCTGAGCACGCCGGCTGTCTCCGCGCCGACCTCCACGTCCACTTTGTCCGTTTCCAACGAGACAAGCACCTCGCCGGCCTGCACGGTGTCACCTTCCTGCTTGAACCACGTGCCGACAGTCGCTTCGATGACCGATTCTCCTAACTCTGGGACGACGACACGAGTAGCCATGATTCCTCCTTATTCTCCTGCCCTTCGGCCGGCAAAGGCCCGCTCTACAATCGCCGCCTGGGTTGCCCGGTGCCAGGTCATCGAGCCTTCGGCCGGGCTGGCGCGGCGCGGCCGCCCGGCGTAACACAGAGGCCAGCGCCCGGCGATGATCTCCTCGAGATGCGAGCGTACACCATCCCACGCCCCCATGTTTTGTGGCTCTTCCTGTACCCACACCACCTCGTCCAGATGTGGATAGCGCTCAAAGACGGGGCGCATGTCTTCATAGGGGAAGGGGTAAAGCTGCTCCAGGCGGACGATGGCGACATGCGGGGAAGCGCCCCGCATCTCGCTCGTCACCAGGTCCACGTAGACCTTGCCGCTGCACAGGATCAGGCGGCGCGCCTGTTCCGGGTCGGCATCAGGGTCGTCGATGACGCGCCTCCAGCTTCCGCCGGCGATCTCGTCCAGCGTCGAGGCGGCGAGTGGATGGCGCAGCAGGCTCTTCGGCGTCATGACGACGAGCGGCAGGGGATCCGTCCCCAGCAGGAGAGCCTGGCGGCGCAGCAGGTGGAAATATTGCGCGGCGGTCGAGGGATAGGCCACGCGCATGTTCAGCTCGGCCCCCAGCTGCAGGAAACGCTCCAGCCGGCCGGTCGAGTGGTCGGGCCCCTGTCCCTCGTAGCCGTGCGGCAGCAGCATCACCAGCGCGGGCGTCTGTTCCCACTTCGCCCGCCCGCTGACGATGAACTCGTCGATGATTGGCTGCGCGCCGTTGATGAAGTCGCCGTACTGGGCCTCCCAGACGACGAGCGTGCCCGGTTTGTCAATGTCGTAACCATATTCGAAGCCCAGCGCCCCGTTCTCGCTGAGCGGGCTGTTGTGGACCTCAAAGGACGCCTGTGCTTCCGGGAACCGCTGCAGAGGGACGTGGATCCGGCCGTTCTCCACGTCGTGCCAGACGGCGTGCCGCTGGCTGAACGTGCCCCGCTCCACGTCTTCGCCAGTCAGGCGGATGGGAATGCCGTCGGCGAGGATGGTGGCAAAAGACAGCTCCTCGGCCGTTGCCCAATCCACAACGATCGGCTCCTCTTCCTCGAAAGCTTGCATCCGGCGGCGCAGGCCGCGCTCGACCTTGCGGTTCAGCCGGAATCCCTCGGGAACGGCGAGCAGCGAGCGATTGAGCGCGCGCAGCTTCTCGGCCGGTACAGACGAATCCACCCGCCTGGCAGCGCCTGGCGGCGGCGGCTCCAACGACGGTTCAGGGATATCGACCTCCGGTTGCAGTGCATTCATCGTCTCCTGAAGGAGGTTCATCTGCTCCTCGACCAGCGCCTCCGCTTCTTCCGGCGTGATCTCGCCCCGCTCGACCAGCTCTATCGCCCACAGCGTTCTCACCGTGGGATGCGCCTCAATTGCCTCATACATCAGCGGTTGTGTAAAGGAAGGCTCGTCGCCCTCGTTGTGACCGTAGCGGCGGTAGCCGATCAGGTCGATCAGGAAATCTTTCTGGAAGCGGTCGCGGTAGGCGACGGCGGTCCGTGCGGCTTCCAGACAGGCGACCGGATCGTCGGCGTTCACGTGGATGATGGGGATCTTGAACCCTTTCGCCAGGTCGCTGGCGTAGAGGGTGCTGCGGCTGTCTTCGGGCACCGTGGTGTAGCCGAGCTGGTTGTTGGCGATGATATGGATCGTGCCGCCGACCTGGTAGCCGGGCAGGCGGGAGAGATTGAGCGTCTCGGCGACGATACCCTGGCCCGGGAAGGAGGCGTCGCCATGTATGAGGAGGCTGAGAACGGCTTCAGTCGAGAAGTTCGGCGGGCCGGGTTGGGATGTTGTCGTGCCCGCGGCGCGGGTCATGCCCAGGACGACCGGATTGACGTGTTCCAGATGGCTGGGGTTAGGGGCCAGGGCGATCCGCATCGGCCTGCGCCCATCGTCTGCCAGCAGCCGTTCTTTGCCGCTATGGTACTTCACGTCGCCGGTCCAGCCGCGCTCTTCCAGCGTGTGGTAATTGCTGGCGGGATCTTTGAACTCGGCCAGAATCTGCTCGTAGGGTTTGTTCAGGAGGTGCGCGAGGACGTTCAGGCGGCCCCGGTGAGCCATACCCAGCATGATCGACTCGACGCCCTGCTTCTCGGCAATGGCGACAATCTCGTCGAGCATGGGCACCATCATATCCAGTCCCTCGATGGAGAAGCGCGTTTTGCCGGGGAAGAAACGGTGGAGGAAATGCTCGAAGACCTCGACCTCGGTCAGCCGGCGCAGGAGATCCCTGGCGGCAATAGGCGCCTGGGGCGGGCGGAACCAGCCCGCTTCTGCCGCATCGCGCAGCCACTCACGCTCTTCGGGGACGCGGATGTGTTCGTAGTCGTAGCCGATGGTGCCGGTATAGATAGCCCGCAGTTTTTCGATGGCCTCCCAGGCGCTGGCCGACTCGTCAGCGCAGGCGCCGGTGACGATGGCCGGCGGTAACTGCCGTAGATCGGCTTCCGTCAGTCCGTAGCTCTCCAGCGAGAGGGCCGGATCGCCGGGCGGCTCGCCGCCGAGGGGATCCAGCCGGGCGGCGAGATGGCCAAAGCCGCGAATCGCCTGCACCAGATAGACGGCGCTGCTGACCTTCTCAGGGCTGACTGCGGGCGCTGCGGCGGGTGGGCGAACCAGACCGTCGCCATCGGTGGGCGGCTGCCACGTCTCGAAAAACCTGCGGGTGGCATCGTCAACGGCAGTTGGGTCCTGCCGGTAGCGCTCGTATAGCTCCAGCACATAGCCGGCATTGGGGCCGTGGAATGTTTTCCAGAAGTCCATAAGCCGTTCCTCTGCTGGCGGGATTCGTAAGGCTTTGTTCATAAGTTTCCCTTATATTATAGCCGCGGCTCCCCATGAGTGTAGCCAGGATACGCCGGCACGAATGCAACACTAACAGGGCGACAGAGAATTGACAGACCCGCGCTGTTAACTCGGCGCTTATCTGCCGGGCCTACACTACTGACTCAACCCGTAACATATGAGAGGTGGCTATGTTGAAGTCATGGAAAACGCGGCGCGACAGGGAAGCACAGGTACGCCAGGAAGGGCGGCTGCCTCCGGGCCAATCGCTGACCGAGAAGTTTCCGGTCCTGCACTACGGCGCGGTGCCCCGCTACCGTCCGGACCTTTCCGATTGGGATTTCCGGGTGTTCGGCCTGGTCGCCGAAGAAAAGCGCTGGGATTGGCCGGCCTTCCAGCAGCTACCGCGCACCCGGGTGACGATGGACATCCACTGCGTCACCCGCTGGTCGAAGTTCGACACCGTCTGGGAAGGGGTCTCGCTGAAGACGCTGGTGGACGAGGGCATCGTCCGGCCCAGCCCCGAAGCGCGATACGTCGTCCAGCATTGCGAGTATAATTTCACGACGAACCTGCCACTCTCTGTCATGCTGCAGGACAACGTCCTGCTGGCGACGCACTTCGACGGCCAGCCGCTGGCGCCCGATCACGGCTTTCCGCTGCGGGTGATCATTGGCACCTTTGCCGGCCGGGGCGAAGGGCGGTCGGCCTATTTCTGGAAAGGGGGTAAGTGGCTGCGCGGGCTGGAGTTCCGTGCTCAGGACCAGCCCGGCTTCTGGGAACGGGCTGGCTATCATAACGAAGCCGATCCCTGGGAGGAACAGCGCTACAGCCACGGCGGCTATTGAATGTTTGGGCCAATTCTGCTACGGTTAAGATGGTCGGCCCGGCGCAGGGCCCCTCCTGAGCTGGCTTGCCGGCTCCTCTGGGGGATCTTAACTTGTTGAGGAGGTCAATGATGCATTCAAGAACCGTTCGACCATTACTTGTGGCCTTGTTGTTGCTGATTGCAGGCGCTCTGGGCGCGGCAAGCCCAGCGCACGCACAGGGGGCCAATCTGCTGCAGAACCCAAGTTTTGAAGGCGGCTACTCTTCCTTCGTTCCGCAGACGGCGCAGCAGCACGCCGACTGCCCGGCGGGGATCTGCACAACCGTACAGGTGCCGGCGGGCTGGCAGCCCTGGTGGGCGAAGGAATGGTCCACCGACGTGAATCCTGAGTACAAACCGGCAACGGCGCCGTTCTACAACCGGATCCGTTCCGGTTCCACCGCCGGCCAATACTTCAGCTTCTACCGCACACACAAGGCCGGCTTCTGGCAGCAGGTCAGCGTGCCGGCTAACTCAAACGTGGTCTTCACGATCTGGGGGCAGGCCTGGGTCTCGAACGAAGACAGCGGCACATCCGACCATAACGCGCCGATCAACATGCGCATCGGCATCGACCCTACGGGCGGCACCAACCCGTATGCGGGCACGGTCGTCTGGTCTGCCACCCTGCAGCCCTACGACGCTTACCAGCAGTTCTCGGTACAGGCGACAGCCCAGGGTGGCACGGTGACGGTCTTCACCTACTCGGCCCCCTCCTACCCGATGAAGCACAACGACGTCTACTGGGACGATGCTTCGCTGGTGGTGGGCGGCGCCGGCTCGCCGGCACCCGCCCCGGCTCCTTCTCCTGCTCCTGCACCGTCTCCGGCTCCGGCTCCCGCGCCGCCGCCTTCCACCGGGCCGGGCGGCACCTACACGGTCGTCGCCGGCGATACCCTGTACGGTATTGCCCGGCGCTTCGGCGTTGTCATGGAAGTGCTTGCCGGCGTGAACAACATTGAGAACCCCAGCCTGATCCGCGTCGGGCAGGTGCTGACCATTCCGGGCGG
>JAAYYY010000176.1 GCA_012515125.1 Chloroflexota bacterium | reverse complement strand
GCCGTCAACAGCGCGCACATAGCCGGCATGGCCAAAACCAAAGCGTTTCAGCTCATACCAGACGTGCAGATCTTGTAGCTGGAGCAATGACTGGCCGTCCTTCGACACCACGGCCGGCGTGGGCTCCCGCTGCTCAACGTCAGTCGTCAATATATCCATTTCGCCCATGCTCGTTGCGTCCTCTTCCCTAAACATAGAGCCAGCACTTTACCTGGCGGTCGCCTTCTACGGTAACCGTCGGTGGTTCTTCGACACAGCGCTCAAACCGCTTCGGACAGCGGTCGGCGAACCGGCAGCCTGTGGGCGGATTGAGCAGGCTGGGCGGCTGGCCGGAGATGAACTCCGGCTCGACCGTCTCTCGCAGGCGCGGCACGCTCGCCATGAGGGCGTGCGAGTATGGATGGAGCGGTTTGGTGAAGAAGCGCCGCGCGTCGCTGCGCTCGACTATCTGGCCTGCGTACATGACCGCCACGTTGTCGGCCAGCTCGCTGGAGGTGGCGATGTCATGAGTAATGAGGATGAAGCTCGTCTCCAGCTCGTGCTTCATCCGCTTCATCAGGTTCATGATGTTGGCCTGGGTGAGCACGTCCAGGGCCGATGTCGGCTCGTCGAGGATGACGATGTCGGGCAGCGTCACCAGGGCCATCGCCAGCGCCGCCCGCTGCCGCATACCACCGCTCAGCTCGAACGCATAGCGGTGGACGAAGTCGATGGGCACGCCGACGTGCTCGAACATGCGCACCGCGCTCTTCATCGCCTCCTCGTCGTCCATGCCCATGTGAACCATGGCCGGCTCTTTCACCTGATCGCCGATGCGCATGACAGGGTTCAGCGCGTTCATCGCCGCCTGGGGCACCATGGAGATGCGCTTCCAGCGCACTTCTCGCCGGAACTCCTCGTTATTCAGCGCCATGATATTCATATCATGGACCCACACCTCGCCATCGTAGCGACCCACGTTACGGGGCAAGAGGCGCAGAATCGCCTTCGCCAGAGAGCTTTTTCCACAGCCAGACTCGCCAATGATGACGGTCGCCTCGTTACGCGCCAGGTCAAAGTTCACCCCGTCAACAGCCTGCACAAGACCTCTGCGCGTCTGAAAGTAAAGGCGGAGATCATTCACCCGCAGAACAGTCTCTTTCTGCTTATTCATCTACAGCTCCCGCAGTCGGGGGTTGAAAACACGGTCAAGAGCAAAGCCCACCATAGCAAAGGCCAGGCCGGCCAGCATCAGCAGCACCGACGGCTCCAGGATCCAGTAGTACCAGCCGTTGAACAGCGCTCCCTGGGTATACGCTTCGTTGATCACTTTACCCCAGGTCGGCAGGATAGGATCGCCCAGGCCCAGCACAGCCAGGGAGGCCTCCAGGAACACAAAGGAGGGCACCAGCGTGACGATCTGCGGAATGATGAGCGGCAGGATGCGCGGAACCAGGTAACGGAAGATAATGCGCATGTTGCTGGCCCCGTAGGCCCGGGCTGCGTCGATGTACGGCAGCTCACGCACCTGCAGGAAGATGGCGCGGTACGTCTTGACCGACAGGCCAAAGATGCTCAGCACTACGACGAGGCCGAGCATCAGCCAGATACTTCGGTTGTATAACGTACCGACCATAATGAGTATCGGCAAGAGCGGAATGATCGAGTTGACCTCCGTCATCCGCTGGATGATGGCATCGACCCAGCCGCCATACCAGACGCCAATCGCCGCAATACTCATCGTCGTCACGGTGGTCAGCAGCGCCGCCAGCAGCCCAAAGGCCATGGCAATCGGCGTCCCCCACAGCAGCGCAACCGACAGGTCGCGCCGCCGGTGGTCGGTTCCGGCAATGCCGTGTACCTCTCCATAGCTGACAAATGTCAGGTCCAGGTCCGACTCCGGCTCGAACAACAGCGCCGTCGCCTCTAACCGGTAGGTCCCTTTGAGGACCTGCAGCCCTTCCTGGCTCGGATCGTCAAAGAGGCCCCTGATTACCGAGACGTCGTTAATCCCGGTCTCGCGCTCCAGACGTCTTTGCAGGCGTGAATCCTGATCAAAACGTACTGACGAGCTGGCGCCGGGCGAAAACTCCCCGGCCCGGATCTCCCGGCCGTCGGGCGTTATCCAGAGCATCTCGACAAAGGGCTGCTTGCTCTCGTACTGCGCCGAGGCAAACATGATAAGCTCGGGCGGGAAGGTGTCGTAGGGGAAGTCAAACTCGAAGGTGAAGCGGGCCTCCCGTGTATCAGCCGAGACCTGCTCGTAAACGGGTTCCACGTCCCCCTCTTCCGTCCTGAGGATGATGGACGCAGCCAGATCGGTGCTGGTAAACCAGTTGCGCCACGCAGGGGCCGCGTTGCGCGGATACTCTCTCCAGACCGTTTCTCCACCGCGCCACAACCGGACCGCCTCACTGTAAGGTATGTAAATGGGTGTGATGATGGAGACCACCAGTAGCAGGCCAATGACGATTAGGCCGATTACGGCCGTCGGATATTGCCGTAGCTGGCGTAGTCCAGCGCTCAGCCTGCTCATGCTTTGTGTCCCCCTTCGCCAATGCGCACGCGCGGATCGACCAGCGCGTAAATGAAGTCCAGTAAAAAGACGGTAATCGCCAACAGATAGGCGTACAGGACGACGTTAGCGACGATAACCGGCGTGTCAAAAGCGCCGATCGCCCGGAAGTAGAGCTGGCCGATTCCGGGCCAGTTGAAAACCGTCTCCGTGAGGATAGCCCCTGTCCACATCGAAATAAGGACGAAACTGAAGTTGGTGATGATGTTAGGCAGGGTGGGCCGCAACACATAGCGTCGCTCAATCAACCGATCCGGCAGCCCCTTCGCCTTGGCCATGTCCACGTAATCCTCGCTGGAGTAAATCATGAAGAACGTGCGCCACTGGTAGGTCGTCAGGAAAATGGAGGAGATGAGCCAGGCAGTGATTGGCAAGACCATATGCCTCAGCAAGCTGGCGGCATAGTCCAGCGTGTTATCTGGCGGCGGCGCATCGACCATCCCCCCGAACGGCAATACCCGGAGCCAGGCCGCAAAGATCAGAATCAGGAATAGGCCGTAGAACCAGGGTGGGGCCGCGGATGTCGGCGCCAGAGCCAGCACCGCCTTGTCCGCAAAGCTGCCGTAGCGCCGCGAAAGGGAGAGCCCCGCAAACAGAGCCAGGAAGAAAAGGAGCAGGTTGGCAGTTCCGAGCAGGAGCAGCGTGGCGGGCAATCGTTCCAGGAGGATATTTCTTACCTGCCGCGAGCCGCTATCGCTGAGCAGCTGTTGGGAAAAGCCCAGGTTCAGCGTCAGCCCATCCTTCAAGTAATCAATGCTCCGTACGATGAACGGCCGGTCCAGGCCATAGCGCCTGACTTCGAGATCGACCCGAGCGTTAATAAATTCGCGGCGCTCTTCGCTGTTCAACACCTTGAACGCCGGGTCGGCGGTAGCAGCCAGCGCGACGCTTTCGCGAATGGTTGCCAGGCGCATCTTGTCCACTTCGCCGCCCATGTTGGCGACGAGGATCGTAATGTAAACTCCGACGGCGACAGTGAAGACCAACGCCACCAGCTTCAGGGCGCTATAGCGTAGAAGCCGTTTCAAACCTTGAAGGCGAGCCTTGCGTGCAGAAGCCTCCAGGGATTCAACATCCACCTCGGCATCTACGCGAAAGTCGCCAGAAACTATTTCAGTGGCCACTGTCTTACCTCTTTTAGCTTAAAGGAAAACATTCACTGAGAAGTAGGAGGAGGTGACTCAGGGGTCACCTCCTCTACTCATTTCGCCTATTCTAGCACAGATGGTTGTCTATGCCATCGCTTAAGGCAGTTCTCAGACTAAGGAGCGGATACGAACTCGTAGCTCGCCAGACGCGGAATCGCGACAAGCTTGGAGACGGCAACCACGTCCAGTCGGTTCGACCCTTCGGCGAGGCCCTCGGTCACATCGGCGCCGAGCACCACCTGCCAGAGGCCATCCTCGACGGCTTCGGCCGTGCCCTCGGCCACCAGCTCGCCGGCGGCGTCAAAGACGAGGTAGTTGATCGCCTCGATGTCGTCAACCGGGTACGGTCCGTCGAAGACGTCCACGAAGATGTCGAAGGCCGCTTCTTCACCGGCAGCCACGCGAGCCGGGCCGTCGATCTCAACCTCGGGGAACGCCGGGGCGGCGAAGCCCGAATAGCGATCAGCCGGATCCGGGAACATGTCGAAGTGAGTCAGAACAGCCTGACCCTCGACCGGGAAGACACCTGAGAGGAAGTACGGGCCGGTGCTGATGTAGTAGTGGCCGTAGCGGCGGGCAAACTCGGCGAGATTGCTATAGCGCGCAGCGGCGTCCTCTTCGGTTACGTACTCGCTCATGGTCGGCGCGTAGGGGATGAAACCTTCCTCCTGGGCCGCAGCCAGTTCGGTCGCGAAGACCTCAAGCGACGGGCCGGAGATCAGGTTGGTGCGCTCGACCTGGTTCGCCTCGGCCTTCTCAGCCGTGAAGGCGAACCCCCCGTTCTCCTCACCGCGTAGCATGAGCGCCATGTTGTGCCAGGCAGCGTCGGAGTAGTCGTAGGCGCCGGCCGGCCACCAGGTGGTCACGGCGTTCTCGGCATCCTGGCTACCCTGATTGCTCCAGGTCTCGATGACGAGCGGGTCGGTGGAGACGATGCGCACGCCCCTGAAGCCGGCGAGGAACTGCTCGCGGGTCGGGACCAGCGCTTCGTCGTAGTACGGGCTGGCCGGATCACCCAGGTCCAACGCGGTGATCATGACCATGATGAAGTCGGCGATGCTGATGGGGCTACCGTCATGCCAGTAGACCGTCTCGTACAGATCTTCGGGATAGTAGACGGTCGTCTTCAGAGCAG
>JAAYYY010000175.1 GCA_012515125.1 Chloroflexota bacterium | reverse complement strand
CTGATAGGCACGCCATCCATCAAAGACAGCCGGTGCTAATCCCTGATTCTCGCTCATGCTTTCCTCCTGATTCATAATGAGGAGGCCGGTCATGCCGGACTGGCACGCTGGCATGACCGGCCTCTACGAGATGTCTGACTATGCGGCTGCCGAACCGGGAAGCAGCCGTTACCCGCCCGCCATCGCCCCCACCACCCGGAACGGCTCGCTGCCCTGCGCCACGGCATCGGGCAGCGGGGCGTCTGGCGGCTCGTGCGACAGATCCTGCCCGCAGGCGAAAAAGCGAATGAACGGCCGGCGCTGCTGCGTGGCGTGGTCGCGGATCGTGCCGCGCAGTACGGGATACGCCCGTTCCAGCGCATCCAGCACCGCCCGCTGCGTGACCGGGCCATCGACCTCGATTTCGACCTGCCGGCCGGTCCGCGCCAGCGTCTGCAGATGGTGTGGCAGTAACACTCGAATCATGGCACTGTCTGGACCTCCACCGAGAGCACCGGCGGCAGGTGGGTGGCGATGGCCGTCCATTTATCGCCCGAATCAGACGAGGCGTAGACCTGCCCGCCCGTCGTGCCGAAGTAGATGCCGGAGGAATCTAGCGTATCGACGGCGAGGGCGCTCCGTAGAATGTTGACGTAGCAGTCCTGCTGCGGCAGGCCGTTGGTCAGCGGCTCCCACTCATTGCCGCCGCTCCGGCTGCGGTAGACGCGCAGCTTGCCTTCCGGCGGGTAATGCTCCGAGTCGCTCTTGATCGGGATGACGTAGACGGTCTCCGGCTCGTGCGGGTGTACCGCGATGGGGAAGCCGAAGTCGCTGGGCAGGTTGCCGCTGATTTCGTGCCACATCTCGCCCGCGTTGTCGCTGCGCAGCACGTCCCAATGCTTCTGCATGAACAGCACCTCCGGGCGCGAAGGGTGCATGGCGATGCTGTGCACGCAGTGTCCGCTCTCCGCCTCGGGGTCAGGCAGCTCCCAATGTGACTTCAGCCCCTCGTTGATTGGCTTCCAGCTCTCGCCGCCGTCGTCAGTCCGGAACGCCCCGGCGGCGGAGATGGCGATGTAGATGCGGTCGGGGTTGGTTGGATCGACCACGATCTTGTGCAGGCACATGCCGCCTGCGCCCGGCTGCCAGAGGTGGCCCTTGGCGGCCCGCAGCCCGGGAAGCTCCTTCCAGGTCTGCCCGCCATCCCGCGAGCGGAAGATAGCCGCGTCTTCGACGCCAGCATAAACAGTGTCCGGATCGCCCGGGGCGGGCTCCAGATACCAGACCCGCGTGAATTCCCACGGGTGCTGGGTGCCATCATGCCACTGGTGCGTGCCCGTTTCACCCTCATAGAGGAACGCGTTGCCCACCGGCTCCCACGTCTTGCCGCCGTCGTCCGAACGCTGGATCTGCTGCCCGAACCAGCCGCTGGACTGCGAGGCGTAGATGCGGTTGGGATCGGCCGGCGAGCCCTTCATGTGATAGATCTCCCAGCCGGCGAAGTGCGGGCCGCTCACCTCCCACTGCTCCCGCTTTTCGTCGGAGGTGAGAACAAATCCGCCCTTGCGAGTGCCAACCAGAACGCGTACTGTGCTCATCTTTCACTCCTTTTCAACGTACATAATGCCTGCCGGATCTCTCCCAGGTGATAGGCAGTGTGGACGACGACGGCGATCGCGCCCGCAATATATTCTTCGTTGGACCATTCCGGCGTATCGGCGATGAGGGCCTTGATGCGGTCGTAACTCTCGCGCAGCGCCGCCTTGAGCGCTTCCCATTCCTCTGCGGTGACGGCGCTCGTCTCGCGCCAGATCTTGCCCCAGTCCTGCCGCTCATACTGCCCCGTGCGCACACTCTTCTCCGTCACGTCCAGGTAGAAGGCCACGTGCTTCACCTGGGCAGCGAGCGTCGCGCAGTTGCCGCCGACCGGAATCGAGGCCTCCGCAGCCGAAATCGTCGCCAGCGTTTCGAACATCGACGTCCCTTTGTCGAGAAAAAGACCGTGTACGTTGTCAAAGGTCTCGTCGAGCAATGTGTACAGCGCGCTAGTGAAATGCTCTGCCTGAATCTGACTGGTCATGAACCTCCTTGAGGAAAGTCTTGTTTTGGGGCCGTGCCTTTTCCTACTGGTAACCCAGATTATAGCACATATATTCTACTTTCGGAACCCGGACCTACTGAGGTTGTGCTGTTTCCAGCCAGTGGAGGCGGTTGAGGAGCAAAGAAGGGGTGATCGCCTGGGCACTGATCAGGTCGCGCGGGCCCATGGTCGTCTGGTAGAGGGCAGCCAGCTCGTCATGGTCGCCCCCCAGAATGTGATCCTCGACCTGAACAAGAGCCATCGGCCGCGGGGCGATTTTGTGGACGTAGCGGCCGAGGAAGAAAGTATGCGGATTGGACGTGTCGAAGATGTGGTGAGCCTTGAAGGCGGCCTGTGTGCGCCCAATAGCCACCACGCCGCGGATGGACTCGACGCCGGCTGTCCATAACAGACCCAGCCCGGCGCTAACAGGCAGGCCGGCAAGCCAGGCGTCGCCGCCAATCTGCTTGATGTAGGTTTGCATATCCCGCCAGAGATCGACCGGCGTGATGCGCCCCTGCACGCTGGCGTGCAGCAGGTAACGCAGGGGCTCGATGCCAAAGACCTCGTGACCGGCTTCCGCCAGGGCCACGGCGCGCGCATCGTCGGCCCGGCTGAAGTTCCCGTAGGTGGAGAGGTAGATGACGGAGCCACGCGGCGGGCTGCCCGGCGCCGGCCGGTAATGGTACGTCTCCATGACGACACCGGGCCGGATAGGCACCTGCTGGACCTGTTCGGAGCCTGTCGGTGTGCCCAGGAAGCCAAAGTTGACGTCGCCGAAGCGCTCGGCGGCCCACAGGCGCACGCCTTCGAGGTCCATCTCGAAGTTGTGATCATCGCGCTGGCCTTCGCTCTGGCCCGTGCCGCGCAGGTCGAAGACAAGGTGCGCTACAGGGCTGCCGATGCCAGCTCCCAGAACCTCCTGCCGGGCGCAGGTGATCACACTGCTCTTCGTCAGAGGATAGCGCGGGATCCAGGCCCGCAGCGCCTTGATGTTGGCGTCCGTCGTGCCCCGAGGGCGCACGAGCACGCAGTCAAGATAGACGTCGTCGTCGGTGAGGATGCCGAAGGTCTCTTCGACGTAAGCCTGTTCTTCCATCCGTCCGTGATCCTGACTCTAAGGGTTCTCCGGTGTGGGTTCGGGATCGAAATAATACTCGTAATCGGGAATCAGTTCCACCAGTCGCTTATAGCCCTCGATGGCGGCGCGGTCGGCGTCGTAATAGCCGCTGAGTAGCTCCTGCAGCAGGATAGATAGGGTCAGGTCCTCAAAGATGGTGGTGATCAGCGCCCCTTCGCCCTGGGTGTAGCCCCAACGGTTGGCGTTGACCACGTCCGTCGCCAGCGTTTCGGCAAACTCTTGCCCGAATAGGTCGGCGATGCTCTCGTCGCTCCCGGCGAGGGGCAGCTCGAACCAGGTCTCCAGGAACCGCTCCGGCTCGTCGGGCGTGCCGAGGCGCATAGGCACCTTGCGGGCCGGCTCAATCGCCAGCCAATCGACGTAGCCCTCGTCGAACCAGAAGTGCGCAAAGGTGGACGCCGCCTCTGTGTTGGCGGCAGTGGTGATGCCGAGGTAGGTCATCACCCCAAGGTTCTGCGGGCTTGCCTGCGCGCTGCGCCCTTCGATGGTCGTGACCAGACCGGTGTTCTCAGCCAGGTAACCCGGCGTACTACAGTCGGGGCAGGTGGGCCGGTAGTCGTCGTCCAGTCCGGCAATCGCCGCCAGCGCCCAGGGCGTCGCCACAATAAAGCCGGCCCGGCCGGAGAGATAAGCGTTCAGCGCGCTCACCTCGGTCTGCACGCCCGGCGGGCAGTAGCTATTGCACAGGAAGCGATAGTAGTCCAGCGCGTCGCGGCACACGTCCTCGAGAATCAGCAGCTCGCCCTTGTCGTCGATAAGCTGGCAGCCATTGGCAATCGCCATCTGCTCGAAGGCGCGCGTCGTCGCTACCAGGGACGACTCCGTGGGCATATTGAAGCTGTAGATCAGGTTGGTGCGGTCGGAAATGACCTCCGCAGCGGTGAGCATCGCCTCAAAATCGGTGGGCGCGGGCAGATCCTTCTCCTCAAACCAGTCCTCGCGGTAGAGCAGAAGCTGCTGCCAGCCGTCGCTCGGTATCGCCGCTACCTGCCCGCCGCGGCTGACGAGCTGCAGAGCCTCCTGATCGAAGCTATCCGGCCCCAGCTCCTCAAGGATCGCCGTCGCCGCCTCGGCGTCGAGAATACCCTGCTCTTCCCAGCCGGGAATATACTCCAGCGGCGCAAGCACGACGTCCGGCAGGTCAAACGTCGTCGTGGTGGCCGCCGTCGTGACCAGATCGGGCAGCAGCTCTGGCGGCACCGTGACCAGCTCGATGCTGATCTGATGCCGGGCAGTGAACGTGTCGATCAGCTCGCGCAGCGCTCCCTCGTAGCGGGCGGTCGGCTTCTCCACCCAGAGCGTTAGCGTTGGATTGCCGTCGCCGGAAGGCGGGGCGACCTGTCCGAGGTACGGCTCGCCGGTCGGCGTCGGCGCGCGCATCACCATCGGCTCTGAGGTTGGCGGCGCGCCGGGCAGCTCTGCCGCTTCCCGCGGGGGATTGAGGAGACCGGGCGCGCAGGCGGCGAGCGCGACGAGCAGCAGGACGCTGAGGGGCAGTAATAGCCAGGGCAGCCGTTGCCGGTAGGCGACGGTGGGAGTCTTTTTCATGTCGTTATTCTTTCGGTTGTGAGCCCCGGACGCGCTCCGCAATCAGGCGAAGTCCGGTCAGCGTCAGCCAGGGCTCCACATTGGTAATCACCGGGGTGTGCGGCGTAATCAACCGCATCAGCCCCCCTGTGCCGATGACGGGCGCGTCAGGCAAGGACAGCTCGGCGCGCAGTCGCATCACCAGCCCTTCGATCAGGCTGACGTAGCCAAACACGAGGCCCGATTGCATGGCGTGAACGGTATTGCGGCCCAACACCTGCGGCGGCGCTTCCAGGGCGACGCGTCCCAGCTGGGCGGCGCGCCGGGTCAGCGCTTCAGCCGCCAGCTCCATGCCCGGAGCGATGACCACGCCCAGGAGCGCCCCATCGGCCGCGATGGCGTCCAGCGTCGTCGCCGTTCCCATATCGACGACAATGCTCGCGCCGGGGTAGAGATGGTAAGCTGCCGCCGCGTTGACAATGCGATCCGCGCCGACTTCGGCCGGATTGTCGGTGGCGATGCGGACGCCCGTATCGGTTGCAGACGTCACGATGATAGGCTCGCGGCCCAGGTACCGCTCGGAAACGGCGACAAAGGTGCGGGTGAGTGGCGGCACGACGCTGGAGAGGATAAGCTCGTCTACGGTCTGGTCCGGTCCCGCTTCACGGAGCAGCATCTTAAGGTAGATGCCATACTCGTCTACGGTCTGGTCGTGAATGGTGCGCAGGCGCCACTGGCACTGCCAGCTCTGCCCATCCCACAGGCCAAGGGTAATGTTGGTGTTGCCGATGTCGATGGCGAGTAGCATAGGCCGGACGTCACCGTGTTCTGGTGGAAACTTCGCTGCGGATTGTAGTGAGCCCGGCGGAGGCGGGCAAGCGCGAGAGAGGCCTGCTCAGGCGCCTTTCACCCCTGCGGCGTTGCTGGTAATCGGCGCCTGATGTTGATAGAGTTGGATGGCGATGAACGACCCTTCGATGAGCTATGAAAAAGACGAGGCGATCCTGCTCCAGCGCCGCAACCGCGAGCTGACCATTCTCAACGAGATCGCCAAGGTGCTGAACCGCTCGGTTGACCTCGACGAAGCCCTGCGCGAAACCCTGGCGCGTATGGTCAGCTTCTTCGAGCTGCACACCGGCTGGATCTGGCTGCTGCACGAGGAGTCGGGCGAGCCTTACCTGGCGGCTGCCCAGCACCTGCCGCCGGGACTGGCTAACAACCCTGAGCGTATGGAAGGGAGCTGCTATTGTCTGGATACCTTTCGCGCGGGCGACCTGAGCGGCGCGGCGAACGTCAACATCATCACCTGCAGCCGCCTGAAGAAATTGGTCTCCGGCACGGAGGGGCTGCGCTATCATGCCAGCATCCCGCTCTATGCCCAGGAAAAGAAGCTGGGCGTGCTGAACGTCGTCAGCGCCGACTGGGACGAGCTATCGGCTGAGGATTTACGGCTGCTCTATACCGTCGGCGACCTGCTGGGCATGGCGATAGAGCGCATTCGTCTGTACAGCCGTAGCGTGCAGCTCGGCGCCGCCGAAGAGCGCAACCGGCTGGCCCGCGAGATTCACGACACCCTGGCCCAGGGGCTGACTGCCGTGGCCCTGCAACTGGAATCGGCCGACGCACTGCTGGAAGGCGAAGCGCCTCCGGAGCGGGTGCAGCGGGCCATCCAGCAGGCGCTGCAACTGACGCGGGCCAACCTCGACGAGGCGCGCCGCTCCGTGCTCGACCTGCGCGCCGCGCCGCTGGAAGGGCGCAGCCTTGCCGACGCGCTGGCGGCGCTGGCCTCGAGCATGAGCGACGGGTTCGGCCTGCCCGTGACCGTCCGCGTGACCGGTGGAAGCCGCCCGCTGCCCGTGCAGGTCGAGGCCGGCCTCTACCGTCTGGCCCAGGAAGCGCTGCAGAACATCGTCCAACATGCGCGCGCCAGCAGCGCCAGTATCGACCTCGTAGTCACCCCGGATGGCCTGGAGCTGACCATCGCCGACGATGGTCTTGGCTTTGATCCGGCCACTGCCCCCCGCAACCGCTATGGTCTGATCGGCATGAACGAGCGAGCCCGGCTTCTTGGCGGGCAAATGCATCTACACACGGCGCCCGGCAGCGGCACGCGCGTCAGCGTGCGGATCCCCTGGAAACAGTGATGAACGCAGAGCCTGTGAACACAATTCGGATTCTTGTCGCCGACGACCATCCCATCGTCCGCGACGGCCTTGTCGCCATTCTCAGCACGCAGCCTGACCTGCAGGTCGTCGCCGAGGCGGGAGACGGCGTCGAAGTGCTGGAGCGGGTGGCGCAGACCCATCCCGACGTGCTCCTGCTGGACCTGGAGATGCCGCGCATGGACGGCGTGGAGACACTGCGCCGGCTGCGAGCGGACCACCCGGACGTGCGGGTGATCGTCTTCACGGCATTCGACACGGACGACCGCATCCTGGCGGCGGTGCAGGCCGGCGCGCAGGGTTACCTGCTGAAAGGGGCGCCGCGCGGCGAGGTCTTCAACGCCATCCGCGTGGTGCACGGCGGCGGCTCTTTGTTGCAGCCTGTTGTCGCCAGCAAACTGCTGCGCCAGATGAGCGCCCCGCCCGAGGTAGAAGAAACAGAGCTGTTGACGCCGCGCGAGCGCGAGGTGCTCGTCTGCCTGGCGCAGGGGCTGCAGAACAAAGAAATCGCGCGCGACCTGGTCATCAGCGAGCGCACCGTCAAGTTCCACGTCAGCAGCATCCTGTCCAAGCTGGGCGTGGGCAACCGCACGGAGGCAGTCGCCGTCGCTGCCCAGCGCGGCCTCATCGACATTTAGGCATACGCCGGATCGCGACTGCCAGAATGGCGGGCAGCATCCCGCCCCGCCTTCTCCCTATTCCAGCTGCGTGAGCACCGTGCTATAAAGCGTCTCTGCCCGCAGGTCCGCCAGCGTGTGGCAGGACGCTTCCAGCCGGTCGGCCAGGAGCTGGGCCAGCCCCTGGTCGAAGGCCGCGTGTTCCATGTTGATGACCACCGAGCGAATGCCTGCCTGGGCGACCATCTCCGCGACGCGATGGGCTTCTTCTTGCGGCGGCATATCCGTCATGCTCACGTTGCCCGCCCCGTCGGTGAGCAGGATCATCAGCGGCATCGCATCAGGATGCACCCGGTGGTCGCGCTGGAAGACCTCGTAGGCCATAAGAAGCCCGGCCGAAAGCGGCGTCTTCCCGCCCACGGCAATGTCTGCCAGCGCCTTCTTCGCCAGTTGCACCGAGTTGGTCGGCGGCAGCACGAGCTGGGCCTGGTTCTTGTGGAAGACGATCAGGCCCACGCGGTCGCGCCGCTGGTAGGCGTCCGTCAGCAGGGACATGATCGCCCCTTTTGTCGCCTCCATGCGCTCGCTCACGGCCATGCTCCAGCTCGCATCGACGACGAAGAGGATCAGATTGGCCGCCCGGCGCACACGGACCTTCTCTCGCAAATCGCTCTTGCGCAACGAGAGGGCCATCTGCCGTTTCTGCCTGTCCAATCTGTCCAATTCGCGCCGCCGCTTCTGGAATGGGGCCGCGGCCCGCAGCGTGGCGTCGAAGGCCAGGTCGCTGATCTTGTCGCCGCGCGGGCTGCGGGCCTGAATGTAGCGCCCGCGCTTGCGCTCAGTCTTCGTGCGCGAGCGCCGGCCCGGCTGCTTGCGCGTCAGCCGGTCGAGCTGCGTGTCCAGCCGGCGTGCGTCGAACTCGGGCGCGCTGTTCCGGCGCTGCCCGCCTTCCCACCAGTAGGCGTCCTGAGAGGCCGGCGGCACGCTCTGCGGGCCGGCTTCCGCCTGGCCCATGTCGGCCTCTTCGCCGCTCTCAGCGTCTAGCGTCTGTTTTTTTTTACCGGGCTGGTTTCCGCGCTCTCGTCGGGCTCGCCGTTCTCGCCGCTGCCCCATTCACTTTCGGCCCGTTCCAGCCGTTCCTCCAGGTCGAAGAAATCGACGTTGCTTTCCTGGTAGGGCCGTGACTTCACCCGGTGGGGCAGGGCCAGCTCGGCGGCAAGCAGAATGTCCTGGTCGTTGATCGTCTCCCGCCCCTGCAGCGCGGCGTGCGCCTGAGCGCCGCGCAGAATAACGAGATCGGCGCGATGGCCGTCTACCTTCAACGACGAGGTGAGGTAGGCAATGCTGGCGAGATCGCGCCGGGAGTAGCGCACGCTGCCTACACGCTCGCGGGCCTGGTGGATCTGATCAGAAAGCTCTCTTTCCCTGTCCGCCCACTGCGTGCGGAAGCCCTCCGGGTCCAGCTCATAGGCCATGCGCCGCTCCATAATCTCCACGCGCTGGCGCGGATCGAGCAGGCCGCTGATTTCCACGGCGAAGGCGAAACGGTCCAGGAGCTGTGGGCGCAGGTCGCCCTCTTCCGGGTTCATTGTGCCGACGAGGATGAAGCGCGCCGGGTGGCTGAAGCTGATCCCCTCGCGTTCCACGACGTTGACGCCCATTGCCGCCGAATCGAGCAGCAGGTCGACGACGTGATCGTCCAGCAAGTTTACCTCGTCCACATAGAGCAAACCCCGGTTGGCCGAGGCCAGGACGCCGGGGTCGAAATGTTTCTCCCCCTGCTGGATCGCCTTTTCAATGTCCAGCGTGCCGACGACGCGGTCTTCGGTCGCGCTGATAGGCAGGTCCACGAACGGTGTGCGCCGGCTGACGATGGTCAGCTCGCCGCTGCCGTGGCGCAGGCGGCACTCGTCGCACCACTGGTTGGACCGCCGGGGGTCGCAGCCGAACCGGCAATCGCCAACCACGTCGATATCGGGGAGCAGCGCCGCCAGGGCGCGGGCCGCCGTCGATTTCGCCGTACCGCGTTCGCCGCGTATAAGCACGCCGCCGATCTGCGGGTTCACGGCATTGAGGACGAGCGCGCGTTTCATGCGCTCCTGTCCGACGATAGCGGTAAAAGGAAAGACGACGGGTCGTGCCATGTCAACTCCCAACATGCAGGCGGAGGCCGCATTGGCCGCCGCACGTTTACTGGAAAGCGATTATAGGAACTGCTCCAGGGTGGGGCAAACGATGCCTAGTGAACCCTCATTCTCTCCTGGCGAGACTGCTGGCGGTGGCCGTCCCATCTGTGATATTCTGCTACTCTTGGGCAATGGAGCCGCCTGTTCTACAATTGGAAGGCAGGAGGAACGCGACATGATCCGGATCGCTCGTATTGGGCTGGCGGTTGTTCTTGCCCTCGCCGCCGTCTTGCTCATTCTTAGCCTGCTGGCCCGGCCCCGGCCGGCCCACCCCTTCTTTGCCGGCCAGCCCGAGGTGCTCGTCATCGCCCACCAGGGCGGCGAGGGGCTGCGGCCCAGTAACACGATGGTCGCCTACCGGCACGCGCTGGAGCTGGGCGCGGACGTGCTGGAAATGGACATGCACAGCACGGCGGATGGCGTGCTTGTCCTCAGCCACGACGAGACAGTAGACCGCCTGACCGACGGCGCCGGCCTGATCAAAGAGATGACCTGGGCCGAGCTGCAGGAGCTGGACGCCGGCTACCGCTGGAGCGACGACGACGGGCAGACGTTCCCGTATCGCGGGCAGGGCATCACGATTCCCTCCCTGGAAGAGGTCTTTGCGGCGTTCCCCGGCGTGCCGATGAACATCGAGATCAAGCAGCAGGAGCCCTCGATTGTCGCGCCATTCTGCGAGCTGATCCGCGCGTTTGGGCGCGAGCAGCAGGTTCTGGTCGCCTCCTTCCACCCTGCCGTGATGGAGGAGTTCCGGCAGACGTGCCCCGGAGTCGCCACGTCGGGCACCGAGAAAGAGATCCGGCCCTTCTACATCCTCAACCGGCTGGCTATTAGCTCCGTCTACTCGCCGCCTGCCGAGGCCTTCCAGGTGCCCGAATACAGCGGCGGCCTGCACGTGGTCACCGCCGGCTTCGTCCGCGGCGCCCACCGGCGCAACGTCGCGGTACACGTCTGGACGGTGAACGAGACGGCGGATATGGAACGCCTGCTCGCCCTGGGCGTAGATGGCCTGATCACCGACCGGCCCGACCGGCTGCTGGCGCTGTTGGGACGGTGAGCGAGCGCCCCCATATGGATCGACCGCGCGAGACAGAGGCCACGTTAGCCCGATCCGGGTGGCAGGAGGCGCCGCAGCTCTGGGCCGGCCTGTTTCTGGTTGCCGTGGTCTGGCTGCTTGACTGGCTGCTGCCCGGCCTGCGCACCCATCTGCTCTTTTTCCCGCTCTGGCTTGGCTACAGCCTGGCGGTGGACGGCCTTGTCTATCTACGACGCGGCACCAGCCTGCTCCGGCGCAACCCCCGCGCCTATGCCGGGCTGTTCCTCGCCTCGGCGCCCGTCTGGTGGCTCTTCGAGTTGATCAACCTGCACACCCAGAACTGGACCTATCCGGGTATTGAGCTGGTCGAGCCGTTCTGGCGCGCCGTGCTCAAAACATTGAGCTTCTCAACCGTAGTGCCTGCCGTCTTCGGCACGGCCGAGCTGGTCAGCACCTGGGGACGGCTCAAACGGCTCGGAGCGGGCCCGGTCGTGCCGCCCACCCGGCCGGTCTTTTTCGCCTTTCTGCTCGCCGGCGTGACGACGATGGCCCTGCTGCTGCTCTGGCCTCGCGTCTTCTTCCCGTTCGTCTGGCTTTCGCTCTATTTCATGCTTGCCGCCGTGAACGGCCTGCTCGGCTTCCGCACGCTCGGCGCCTACACCGGCTACGGCGACTGGCGTCCGCCGCTGGCCCTCATGCTCGGCGCGCTGGTCTGCGGCTTCTTCTGGGAGTTCTGGAACTTCTGGGCCTATCCCCGCTGGGTCTATCACGTGCCGCCTTTCGACTTCCTGCACATCTTCGAGATGCCGCTGCTTGGCTATGGCGGCTATCTGCCGTTTGGCCTAGAGTTATTTGCCCTGTATCATCTGATCGTCGGCGTCCTGCAGCAGCACCATTTGAATGACTACGTCCAGTTTGACCTGGAACCTGCCGGGCGTCGCGGAGGTGAAAGAGGTTGAACGCACTGACAACCCAACTGAGCGAGTTGTTTTCCGCAGCGTTTGCGGTTCTGGGCCTGGACCCGGAATACGGCGAGGTGGTCCTGTCCAATCGCGCCGACCTGGCCGATTTTCAGTGCAACGGCGCCTTGCCCGCGGCGCGGGATGCCGGCAAGAAGCCGCGCGAGCTGGCCGAGGAGATTATCGCCAATCTGGATTCAGAGAAGCGCGAGGCGATGCTGGCCGAAGTCGGCGTCGCCGGACCCGGCTTCATCAACCTGCGGCTACGCGATGACTATCTCGCCGGCCACATCGGCCAGATGGCGGAAGACGAACGGCTGGGCGTGCCGCTGCCCGAGGAGCGACACACCGTCGTGCTCGACTTTGGCGGCGCCAACGTAGCCAAACGCATGCACATCGGCCACCTGCGCCCTTCCATCATCGGCGCCAGCCTTGCCCGGCTCTTCCGGTTTCACGGCGACACGGTCATCAGCGATATCCACATGGGCGATTGGGGCACGCAGATGGGGCAGCTGATCGCCGAGCTGGAGCGGCGCCGACCCGACCTACCTTACTTCGACCCGGACTACACCGGCCCCTACCCCGCCGAGTCGCCGGTGACGATGGACGACCTTGGGGCGATCTACCCCGCCGCCTCGGCCCGCTTCAAGGAAGATAAAGCCTTTGCCGAGGCCGCCCGCCGGGCTACCAAGGAGCTGCAGGACGGACGGCCCGGTTACCGCGCGCTCTGGCAGCATTTCGTGGATGTCTCTATTGCCACGCTCAAAGAGGATTTTGAGCGGCTGAACGTCGAGTTTGACCTCTGGCTGGGCGAAAGCCACGCCCACGAGCGGATTGCCCCCATGGTTAAGCGGCTCCAGGAAGAAGGCCTGGCGGAAGACAGCGCCGGGGCGCTTATCGTGCACATTGCCGAGCCGGACGATAAGACCGAGATACCCCCGATGATGCTGCTCAAGTCGGACGGCAGCGTGCTTTATGGCACGACCGATCTGGCGACCATCGAGCAGCGGGTGGAAGAGCTGGGCGCCGATATGATCTTCTACGTCGTGGACGTGCGCCAGTCGCTGCACTTCCAGCAGGTCTCCCGCGCCGCGCGGCGCACCGGCATCGCGCCGGCCGACAAAGTGGTGCTGGAGCATCTGCCCAACGGCACGATCAACGGCCCGGACGGGCGCCCGTTCAAGACACGCGCCGGGGATGTGCCCACCCTGGCCGAAGTGATGGACATGGTCGTAGAGAAGGCCCGCGAGCGGCTGGAGGAGCTAGAAACCGCCCAATCCTACGACGAAGCCGAGCGCGAGCGGATCGCCGAGTTGGTCGGTATGGCGGCGCTGAAATTCGGCGATCTCGTCAACCACCGCAGCACCGACTATGTCTTCGATCTCGACCGCTTCACCAGTTTTGAGGGGCGGACCGGGCCCTACCTGCTCTACGCCGCGGTGCGCATCAAGTCGATCCTCCGGCGCGCTGCTGAGCGCGGGCTGGAACCAGGCGAGATTCTGCCGCCGGCCGGGCCGCAAGAGCGCGAGCTGATGGTCAAGCTCGTGCAGCTACCTGACGTGATCGAGTTCGCCGTGGAGACGCGCGCGCCCAACCACATTGCCGACTACGTCTACAACCTGGCGATCCTCTTCAACCGCTTCTACCGCGAGCATCATATCCTCAGTGAGCCCAACCCGGCGCGGCAGGAATCCTGGCTGGCGCTATCGGCCTACACACTCGCCCAGCTCGAGCTGGGACTGGGTCTGCTGGGGATAGAGATTCCGGAGCGTATGTAGGCGTTGGGCGAGGGCAGTTATGCCATGCGACAACGTGCAGGTGTGATCATCATCCAGGATGGCCGGATCCTGCTGCTTCATCGCTATAAGCACGGGCGCCGCTACTACCTCGTGCCCGGGGGCGGCGTCGAGGAAGGGGAGACGGTTGAAGAGGCCGCCGTGCGCGAGGCACGAGAAGAAACCGGCCTCGACGTGACCATCGCCCGCAAGCTCTGGGCGGTCGAAAACCACCGCCAGCTTGAGCACTATTTCCTGTGTGACGGCTTCGACGGTCGCCTGCACCTGGGTGGCCCGGAGGCCGAGCGGCAGACACAGGACAACGTCTACCGCCTGGAGTGGGTCCCCCTCAGCGCCCTCGACGACATCCCCCTCTTCCCCCGCTATCTCGCCGAGAAGATTTACTCGCTCTTCTCCCCGCCTCCGCCCGGCTGACCAAATCGCCGGTGTCCCGCCGGCCCCACTACGCCAAGCGCGCCCGGCACAACCGCCCCCGCGCGCTGTCCGCCAGCCACAGGTCATCGCCCGCCCAGGCCAGCCCCATCGGCAGGAACGAGAGCGGGTGACGGCCTACCTCCGCGCCGGTCGCCGCGTCGATGACCAGCAGGGCGAAGCTCTCCGTGCGCGTCGTCCAGACGAAACCGCCCATTTGCGGCTCATAGCGCATCGCCAGCGGAGCCCCCAGCCAGAGCTGTCCGTCGCGCCAGGCGAGGCCGCCTCCCGCGGCAGGTGCGGCGATCTGGCGGCGGGGCGGTCCCTGCTCGCGCCCGGCGGCCAAAAGCGCCCCTGCCTGGTCCACCACCCATAGCTGCTCCCCATCCCAGGCGACGCCGCCCAGCCGGGTTGCGCCCTCGACGACCAGCGTTCGCTCAAAATCGTGCGTCGCCGGGTTCACACAGCGCAGCCAGCTTTCCTCGACCACGGCCAGCCACAGGTATTGGCCGTCCCAACCCAGCCCGCTGAGCACGCCGGGGCAGAGCAGACTATCGACAACATCGCCGGAGGCTGGATCGAGGCAAAAGATCCGCCCGCGCCGGAAATCGGCGTTCCACAATCTGCGCCCGTCCCAGGCCAGCCCGGCCGGCCCGGGTCCGGGGGCCGGCCGTTCCTCCACAATCTCCAGCGCCGGCATGACCGTCGCCCTACGGAATGCAGCGGCCGACGGCCTCGGCCACGGCGCGCATCTCGCGCACAAGCTGGGCGAATCGCTCCGGCTTGAGCGATTGCCCTCCATCAGATAGCGCCTCTTCCGGCCGGGGATGGACTTCAATAATCACGCCATCAGCCCCGGCGGCAATGCCCGCCTTGGCCGCTGCGGCGACGTACTCCCACTTGCCCGTTGCGTGGCTCGGATCGGCAATAATCGGCAGATGCGACATCTGTTTGACCACCGGAATGGCGTTGATGTCGAAGGTGTTGCGCGTGTAGGTCTCGAAGGTACGGATGCCGCGCTCGCAGAGCATGACGCGGGTATTGCCGTGGCTGAGGATATACTCCGCGCACATCAGCCACTCTTCCATCAGGCTGCTCATGCCCCGCTTGAGCATCACCGGATGCTGCGCCTTGCCCACGGCGTGCAGCAGCGCGTAGTTCTGCATGTTGCGCGCGCCGATCTGCAGGACGTCGGCGTACTCGGCGACCAGCGGCACCAGGTCCGGCTCCATCACCTCGGTGATAACTGGCAGCCCTGTCTGTTCCCGCGCTTCGGCGAGATACTTTAGCCCTTCCTCGCCGAGGCCCTGGAAAGCGTAGGGGCTGGTGCGTGGCTTGTAGGCGCCGCCGCGCAGGACGTGGGCGCCGGCTTCCTTCACCGCCCAGGCCGTCTCCAGTATCTGGCTGCGGCTCTCCACCGAGCACGGGCCGGCCATCAGTAACAGCCCTTCTCCCCCCACGGTATGGTTCCCGATGGCGAACCTCGTATCCTTCGGCTTAAAATCCCGGCCCGCCAGCTTGAACGGCTTCAGAACCGGCACCACGCGGTCTACGCCCGACATGCGCTCGATCACCTCATGATCGAGCAGCCGGCTGTCCCCGATGAGGCCGATGATCGTCCGTTCGTCCCCTTCAGACAGATGAACCTTGAGATTGAGATCTTCGACACGCGCTATGACCGCCGAAGTCTCGGCCGTCGTCGCGCTGGCCTTCATGATAATGACAACCACCTTGTATTTCCTCCCGCTGTACGATCCTTCTGATCTTAATGATTCGCGCGTTCGGCGGCAATAGCCCGCGCGACAGCCATCGCCCGCTCGATTTCCTCGGGCGGTACGGGCGGCAGCTCCTGACGGTCGGGGCGCAACCCGCGCGCCTCATGTAGATAAACGTGAACAATCTCTTCCGGCCGGCGCCGGGTGTTCCAGTGAATGAGGATGCGCACGCAGCGCGGCAAGGCGCCGGGCACGTCCATCTCATGCCCGCACAGCAGGGCCACGTCGAACCAGCCTAACTGGCGCGCCGCCAGCGCCGGAAAGGTCGCGTTGAGGTCAGAGGTAGTGGTGAAGTGGGCGCTGGCGACATCGTCCGGGCTGATGCCGTTGGCCTGAATCATCGTCAATAGCAGCTCGCGCGTGGCGGCGAGGATCGCTTCCTCACTATTCTCCACCACGCTCGTCGCGCCCCGCACGCCGCGAACGCACAGCTCGCCCGGCCCAGTACCGTTCCCACTCATCTCAAACCTCCTGCCGTGGTCAGCCAACAAAAAAGACGCGGCTGGGAGCGCCGCGTCTCTACTGGAACAAGGTGGTGTTGTTGCTTCTGACGTCAGCCATTGCAACCAGTCCACCTACGCCCGCGGCGCCGGAGGCTGGTGCTATAAAAAAAGCCGGCGTAAAAGTCAACAGCGTGCCACATCGTGGCAGCATCATAACACGGCCGTGGGGCGAAATCAAGAGCCGTTTCTCCGCTCAGCTTCCGTCGGGGTCGCCCGCAGTGTGGAGGACGTGGTATACGACGATACTAAGCGCCACGTGGACGTTTAACGAGCGGCCCTTCCCATACATCGGCAGAAAGACCGCGCCGTCGCACACCGCCAACGTGGCGCGGGTGACGCCGTGATCCTCGTGGCCGACCACCAGACAGACTCGCGGCCCGTAGTCGAAGCGGTGATAGGGCGTCGCGCCCTCCGCCAGCTCGACGGCGATCACCTTGTAGTCCTGCTCCTTCATCTGATTGACGGCGTCCACCGGGTCCTCGACATAGCGCCACGGAACGCGGTCTGTCTTGTAGCGGGCAACCTTCTCCAGCGTCGGGTTCGGCGGGGTAGGCGTAATGCCGCTCAGCACAAGCTCCGCCAGGCCGGCGCCGTCGGCCAGCCGGAAAATCGAACCGACGTTGGCGGGGTACTCAACGCTCTGAAGCAGGGCGGCGATCGTGTGCTGAGGCGGGTTTCGCCGCCTGTAATGGCGCAGAAAACGCTTCAGATCCGTGCCGATGAGGGGTTTCACCCCGTCCTCACGTCTGCCCGCCGCAGCATGGTCAGCGCGGCAAACGCCGCCGCCCGCACCTGCGCGTCTTCGTCGTTGTGCACGGCGCCGCGGAGCGCCGCTTCCACGTCGGCGCGGGAGCCGTCAGCCAGGGAGACACGCGCCAGGCTTTCCGCAGCCGCCACACGATCCTCCGGCTGCTGTCCGGCTACGAGTACTTCACAAAGGACGGGAATGGCGTTGGCGCCGGCCGGCACCGTGCGCTTGCGCCGGGCAGCCCAATGGATCAGCCATGGCAGATCCCCGGCCTGTGTGGGCCGCCACGCCGCTTCCCGCCGGCGGGCCGCCATCTGTTCCAGCTCCTGGGCAGCAGCAGATTGCACCGCCCATTCAGGGTCTTGTTCGAGCTGATGGAGCCGTTCGATGGCCCACTCGTTGCCGACCAGCCCCAGGCCATAGGCGGCGGCGCGACGCACGGTCGGCATCTCGTCCTGGGCTGCGTCGCCGAGGACCTCCCACGCATCGCCGCCATTATCGGCCAGCATCGCGGCTGCCGCTCGGCTGAGCCACTCGTCGCCGCTGAGCAGCGCCGCGAGCAACGGCTGCTCCCCTCGCTGGCTGTTCTGCCAGCCCAGACTGGTTACGGCTGCCAGCCGCACCGCCAGATCCTGGTCCTTTAGCAGCCCCTCGAGCAGAGGTACAGCCAGGTCTGGGTCGATACGGCCCAGGGCGGCGGCAGCACCCTGGCGAAGGTCGGAATCGGAGCGCTGCAGGAGCTGGCGCAAAAGGGCCGGCACGCCGGGATCGCCGGCGCCGGCCAGAGCGGCAATCGCGCGCTGGCGCAGAGGCGGCGGCGCGTTTGGATTGACGATGAGCCGGCCGAGCTGGATGAGCGTTTGCCGGCGCCATTCGCCTCCCTCCGCCGTGTGGGGCAGCCAGCCCGCCAGTTGGAATAGCTCATCATACCAGGGATCGACGCGTCGCCCTTCCAGCAGGCTCTTGGACAGGTTGTTTTCGCCGGCGCAGGCGACGAAGAAGCGAACTACCTCGCGCCAGTACGGATCGCGCAGCCTCAGGACGATGCTCTCAACCTGCCCTTCGGCCGCAAGCTGCGTCGCCGCCAGATAGTCGCGCCAGACCGGCGATAGGAAGCTTGCCGCGCCGCCGGACCACAGGCGGAAGAGGCCGCTATCCGGCAGCGTCTGCAGCAGCAGCGCGCCACGACCAACGCTCTCGTGGGCGCGCAGCGTTTCCTCGGCAAGCTGCTGCAGCTCCACTGCAGAGAGCTGGAGGCGCTGCTCCACCAGCAGTTTCAGGGCCAGCCGCCTCCAGAAGTCGTGGGCAGCCGCTGCCAGACCGGGCATTTCCACCTTCTCTGCCGCGACCAGCGCGAGGGTCCGGTCCAGAAGCGGCACGTCGCCGCACCGTTCCCTGGCGGGCGTTGCCGAAAGCTCCTGCCAGAGGCGCAGAGTAGCCATCATCAGGTTGTCGCCGGGCTGCCAGAACCGTTCCAGTCGCGGCGGCTGCGCGCGCTCGCTCAGCCCTACCCACTTCTCACCCAGCTCGCGCGCCTGCCGGGCCCGCCAGGGAGCGATGCCGTGCAGGGTGAACGCCAGCGGCAGCAGCAGACCGTAACCGGTCGGCGCCGTGGCGACGAAAACGCGCGTGCGACCATACTGCTCCAGAAGCTGCTGCAGCCAGAACGCCGGCGCTTCCTCCTGACCGGGCGCCAGTTCATCCCAGCCATCCAGCAGCAGCAGGGCGTGCCCGCCGGCCATCTTCTGGCGCACGAGATTGCCCACGCCGGTTGCCGTCAGCGGAGTGGAGCGCTGCTGGAGGGCGGCGATTAGCGGCGCAGCCGGGTCGCCGTCGCCCGCGGGCAGTTTCAGCTCGGCCAGGTGGACAAAGATGGGCAGGGTAGGCAGCAGAAAGTCGTAATCGCCGCCGGCCTCGGCGCCCGCGCAGAGATGGGCGCAGTAGGCGAGCAGCGTCGTTTTGCCTGCGCCCGACGGGGCGGAAAGGATCACGCGCCGCCCGTTCAGCAACAGCTCGCGCACGCTGTGGGTGGCCGGCGGTGGGATGGCAATCCCTGCCGCCAGCTCCGGCCAGAGATAGAGAAGCTGGCCTGTCGAGGGCGCCGCCGGCGCTTCGGGATCGGCCAGGGGCGCGCCATCGATGAGCAGCGGCGGCACGAAAATCTGCTCCAGCGTCGCCCAGGGCCTCCCCAGGTGGCAGCGCGCGACGTAGCGGGCCGTCTCCGCCTGAAAACGCTTTTCGACGCCGGCACGCACCCACGCCTGCGTTTCCTGCACCCGGCTGACGGAGCTATCCCGTATCTCGCGCAGGCGCCGTCTGAACCGGTAGAAGAGGAGCAGGAGAGCGGCGCCCAGCAGGAGGCCGGCAATCAACGACGGCCAATCAAGCCGCCATCCAGTCACCTGTAGAGTTCGTACCGGCGCAAGAAGAACAGGAAGCACGATGAACGCGATCATCGCCCGTCATTATATCATGCGCTGCTCGGCCTGAGAACGTCGATCGGCGCCGGCAAGAAGTAGGCCGGGTTTTCAAGCCACGTCCCCTCCCACGCCGCCCCCTCGATACCCTCAAGGCGAGATAACGGGGAAGTAATACCGATATGGGTGCGCGGCGCTTATCGCCCGTCCCGCGTCCACACGCCCCCAGCCTGATGCGCTATCCGGGCCGGCGGGCGCGAGGTCTACCGCCGTCTGCCGCAGCAGCGCGGCGAGTTCGTTCGCACTTAGCGTGGGCACCCGCCCCAGGATGAGGGCGGCAACGCCGCTGACGTGAGGTGTCGCCATCGATGTGCCCGAAACCTCGAGGTACCGGTTGCCCGGAACCGTACTGAGAATCGCGACTCCCGGCGCGACCAGATCCAGCTCGGGCCCGCGACTGCTATTTGGCCACACCGCGTCATCCACGTCTGTGGCGCCGACGGCGATGACCCCCTCAAGGCGCGCCGGGAAGAGCACGTCTCCGCCGTTATTCCCGGCAGCGGCGACGATGAGACAGCCGCGCGCGCGGGCGTGGGCGACGGCTCTGGTGAGCGTCTGCGAGGGCAGGCCGCCGCCCAGGCTGAGGTTGAGGACACGCGCCCCGTTGTCCACGGCATAGAGAATGCCGGCGGCTACGTCATCCCACCACCCGTCGCCATACTGATCCAGGACGCGGACGGCCATCAGGGGCGTTTCCCAGGTTACGCCGGCGATACCGCGCCTGTTGTTCGTGGCAGCGCCGGCAATGCCCGCGACGTGCGTGCCATGGTAAAAGCGGTCGTCGGGAATGGGGTCGCCGCCGACAAAATCCCAACCGGCGATATCGTCTACATACCCATTGCCGTCGTCGTCAAGCCCATTGCCCGCGACCTCCCCCGGGTTCTGCCAGATCCGCGACGCCAGATCCGGGTGGTCGAGGTCGATGCCCGAATCGATGATGGCCAGCGGCGCCGCCATGCCTCGAACGCTCTCCCAGGCGGCGGGCAGGCCGATCTTCTGCAGCGCCCACTGCCGCGACTCGTAGAAGTCATCGTTGGGCACAATCTCTTCGGCAGCGTGGACAAGACCGTTAGGCTCAATCCACAGCACCGCAGCGGCCGGCAACGACAGAGAAAAGGGCGGCGTCGTCTGGGGAGCGCGCACGACCACCACGTTAATAGCATCAAGGCGGCCCGTTATCTCGGCCCCCGTGGGCAACACAGCCGTAACGGAGGCGACGTGGCCTGGCACCAGGCCGACGAGAAACTCGGCGCTTTCCAGACTGGTTGCCTGCACTGCGTCGGGCGCCTG
>JAAYYY010000017.1 GCA_012515125.1 Chloroflexota bacterium | reverse complement strand
GCCAAGGGTGACAGCGTGGAGAAGAACCAAATTCTGGTAATCATCGGCGACCCCGAGGACGGTCGGTGAGCGGCGGCAATTCGCTGGAAGTAGAGGTCAAGTTCTACGTCGCCGATCTCCAGGCTGTGCGCGACAGGCTGCTGGCAGCAGGCGCCATCCAGGAGCACCCACGGCAATTCGAGCGCAACCTGCGTTTCGACACGCCGGAGGAGGCGCTGCGCCATGGGGGCCGGCTCCTGCGTCTCCGGCAGGATGAGCGCGTGCGCCTTACGTTCAAAGGGCCGGCGCTACACCGCGAAGGCTCCGAAGCGAAAGTGCGCGAAGAGCTGGAAGTGACCGTGGACGACTTCGAACGCATGGCGGCGATTCTCCGCCGGCTGGGCTTTGTGTCCTTCCAGAGCTACGAGAAATATCGCGAGACCTTCAGCCTGCAGGGGGTCGAGGTCGTGCTGGACGAGATGCCGTTCGGCGCCTTTGTCGAGCTGGAGGGCGAGGAGCCCGCCATCCGCAGCGCCGCCGAATTACTGAAGCTTCCCTGGTCGGAACGTATCCTCGACAACTACCTGAACCTGATGGCGCGGGTCAAAGCCTACTACGACCTTCCTTTCGACGACCTCACCTTCGCCAATTTCGCCGGACGGCAGACGGACATGGCTGCCGTGCTCGCCCGCTGACCGGCCCCTTGAGCGGCTGCTTAGCCCTCGTTGCCCTTCCTCTCTTTTGCGCGTAAAAAAGACGACCATGAAACACATCGCACTCAGCTTCTCGCTCCTGTTTCTGCTCGGGGCGCTCCTTGGGCTGCCCGCTCTCGCCCTTGCCCAGGACGGCAGCGTCGCCCAGGTCACGCCGGAAGCAACCGCGGAAGCGACCCCTACACGGCCGCCAAACCACGTCGTCGAAGATGGCGAGACCCTCACCTCGATTGCGGCCCTCTATGACGTCACCGTCGCCGATCTGCTTCTCGTCAACGGGATGCAAGAATCCGACCTCATCTTCCCCGGACAGACGCTGCTCATCCCCGGCGGCGAAGGGGCATCGGTGCCGGCCGGTTACGTCGTTCAGGCCGGCGATACCCTGGCAGCGTTGGCCCAGCGCTTTAATACCACGGTAGAGGCCATTGCCACGGCAAACCGGCTGGTAAGCAGTGACAGCCTGTATGCCGGCCAGACACTCGCCATCGTCAGCGAGACAGGCTCGCCCGAGCCGCGCCCGTTGACGGGCACGCTGCATCTGGCGCAGCCGGGCGAGACGATGCTCATGCTGGCAGCGCGCTATGCTCTCTCGCCAGAGGCGATTGCCGCGGCCAACAACCTGGATCTCCCCGTGCAGCTCTTCGAGGGGATGCGACTGCGCATCCCAGTACCGGGTGAGTATCAGGATCTACCCGGCGGCTGGGAACGCGTGCGCGTCCGGCCGGTCCCGCTCGTTCAGGGCCAGACCGCCAGTATCTATGTCGAACATGCCGGGGAGGGCGTCCCCACCGGCACCTTCGGCGACCAACAGCTGCAGTTTGCCCCATACGACGCTGGATACGTCGCCCTGGCCGGCGTGGATGCGCTGAACGAGCCGGGCCGCCTGGAGCTGGCGCTCGCAGGCGAGGGGAGCAGCGATTGGTGGCCTTTCGCCGAAGAGGTAGCGATCATCTCCGGCGACTATCCTACGCAAACCATCAACGTCGCCGCCGAGCTGGAACCGCTGCTGGCGCCGGAGGTGCGCGCCGAGGAGGATGCTTTTCTCCACGATATCTATACCCGGTTTACGCCAGAAGCGCAGTGGGACGGCTTATTCCAGATACCCGTAAGCACGACCATCGTCACGGCCGGTTATGGCGGCCTTCGCTCGTACAACGGCGGCCCGTTTGAGATCTTCCACACGGGGGTCGATTTTGCCGGCACCACCGGCACGCCCATTCTTGCAGCGGCAGCCGGCACCGTCGTCTTCCGCGATACCCTTGAGCTACGCGGCCAGACGTTGATCATCGACCACGGGCTGGGCGTCTTTTCCGCTTACAACCACCTGTCGGCGATCAATGTCCAGGTCGGCGATCGCGTGGAGCCGGGGCAGCCCGTCGCATTGGGCGGTTCTACCGGCCTCTCCACCGGCCCCCACCTGCACTGGGAGCTGCGCGTGATGGACGTGCCGGTCGATGGCATGCAGTGGACCCGGGATCTTTTTCCTTGACCAGACGGGCGAACGGTATGAGCGTCGGTCGCCCCGGCTGGCAACTCCAGAGAGTACTGCTATAATTTATAGTCGCGTCTCCCACGGGGGGATGTCTAATTCTGGCTGTCTTTGCCTCGTATTCAGGAGCACATAGTGATTCAATCTCAGACACAAACGCAATCCTACTGGCAGAACCGGTTCGAGCTAACGGATGCGGATGTGGAACAGATTTATAACCACCTGCTGGAGGTGGAACGGCCCCAATCGGCTGCAGAACTGGCCGCCATCGTCATCGAACACCGTGTTGCCCAGGAGAAACAGGAAATCAAGCGGCGCCTGGCCGGACGCGTCGTCTACCAGCCCGCGAACCACTATGAAGTGGGCGACGAGCTGGTCTTCCCGGCCCTCGATTTTGCCTATGGCACTGTCATCGGGACTCGCCCGGGCGTGAACCCAGAAGCCGGCCGTTTCACCGTCATCCGCGTCGAAGTGAATGGCAAAGAGCGGGAATTCGCCGCGGACCTGGAGTACGAGCACGTGCTCAACCGCGAAAACGGCAGCATCTTTGAAGCGCTGGAGATGATTGAAGCCGACGAGCTGGCCGAGCTTTACGGCGATCTGGTCGCCGACCGGATCGCCGCCGGGCTGGAAGAGCGCGACGCTTTCCTGCGCCTCGGCGACCAGTGGTTCCTCCAGGCGTTGCTGACCGAAGTCAATATTGGCCACCTGAATCTGGCCGAAGCGGTGCTAGACATGTACGGTGGCGGCCCGCTGCCACCCGAGGAGATTCTGCCGCACCTGGATCTGGGCGAAGACGTGCCGGAAGCGACCCAGATTTTCTCCCTGAACTACGCCCTGCTGCAGGACAATCGCTTTGACGAGGTTGGCCCGCCCGGTAAAGTCGGCTGGTTCCTGCGCCGGATGGAGCCGCAAGCGGTCCGGGAGGTTCCCGGCCGGCTGGTCTATAACCCGATCCCCTACGACCGCAGCGTGCTGACGCCGGAGCTGCGCCTGCTGGAAAGCGAGCTGGACGACGAGTGGTCCGATCTGGAGCCGGTGAAGAATCCGCAGCCGGTCGTGCTGACCCTCACCTATCCCCATCGCTGGGCCGGCACGCTCCCGCTCAGCGCCCGTACAAGCGCGCTTTTTCCAACCGGCCGGGCCGCGCGGCAGCGTATCGTGTTCATCGACGAGGACACCCAGGAAGAAATCGTCGGCTGGGTGGTCAAAGAGCATCGTTACGTCTATGGGCTTGAGGCCTGGTATCAGGAAAACGAGATCCCAATCGGCGGCTTCATCAACCTGCGCCCCGGGCCGGAAACGGGCGTGGTTCTGCTTGGCTATGACCGCCGCCGCGCACAGCGCGAGTGGGTTCGCCTGGCCTCGGTAGACGAAAACCGTATCCGGTTTTCTCTCGAACGATGCTCCATTTCCTGTGGCTACGACGATCTGCTGATCGTCGGGACCGATTACGTGGCTGCGGTCGATGCCCTGTGGCGGCGCGCTGACGCTAACAATCGCTCTATCGAATCGCTCCTGCGGGAGCTGTTCCCCGAACTGGCGGGCCTGAACCCCCAGCAGACTGTACACGCAAAAACGCTCTACAGCGCGATCAACATGCTACGGCGCATGCCGCCCGGCCCTCTGTTTGCCGAGCTGGTCACCAACCGGGCTTTTGTTCCAGTGGGCGATCACTACTGGCAGTACGAGGCGCCGCGCAGCTAAGCCCTGAACTGCAGAGGAGAAACGTTGACCAAGAGACCACATCCTGCCGTCCGCCCCCCTGCAATCAAACGGCCAACGGCCGAGACACGCTTCTTCATCGACTATGATTGGTGGGAACGCTCTAACCTGGATTTGAAGACCTATCTCTACAGCCGCCTGGATATTGGCGACGATCTAGAGCTGGAGGGCGAAGACGAGAAGGTTGACCTGATTGACCCGGCTACCGGCGAGGTTCGGCAGGTTGACGGCTTCCAGTACGTGCTGCAGACCTATTTCAGCCAGCTTCCCGACGATTTTGCCGCACAAACGTCAATGGTCGATGCTGTCTTCTACGTCTTGTTGGCCAATGGCAACCAGCCGATGACGGCGGGGGCCATCGCCGAACGGCTGCAGAAGCCGGTAGAGACGGTCCTGCGCACGCTTGCCGGTCCCACAGTCTATCAGGGTATTCGTCCCATCCTCGAGGAAGACTGATGCACGTCTTTATCGCCGGGGTCATGCAGGGCTCGCGGCTCGACCCCGAGATCGACAGCCAGGATTACCGCGTAGCCATTGTCGAGGCCCTGAAAGCCCACTTTCCTCATACCAGGGTCACGGACCCCTGGGCGATGTACCCGGACAGCGTGGGGTACGATCTAGAACGGCTGCAGACCACGTTTATCGCCAACACGTCGCTGGCTGCCGAAGCGGACCTGCTGATTGCCTATTTGCCGCATGCCAGCATGGGCACGGCCATCGAAATGTGGACGGCGTACCACAACAACGCCTATATCGTCGCCGTCACGCCGATGACACACAACTGGGTGGTGCGTATCACGGCCGACGAAGTACTGCCGGACCTGGAGAGTCTGCTCGCCCATATCGCGAGCGGCAAGCTCGCCGAGAACATCGCCGCGCGTAACGGCCAACGCCAGGCCTGATCCCCTTTTCGGAGCCCGCGCCTGTCTTGGAAGCCGGTCAGAAAAGTTGCCCGCGCTGTTGGCGCTACCTATAATTGGATGGTTGAAGTCTGCCCCCGTAGCTCAATGGACAGAGCGCCAGTCTTCTAAACTGTAGGTTGCAGGTTCGAATCCTGCCGGGGGTGCTGCGTCGTGTGGGAGTTGGCCAATCATGACATTGCCGTTCCGTTAACTTTTTGCTGCTCCATTCGCGAATCGCGTATAATGGCCGGTGCTAAGGGGCCATTAGCTCAGTTGGCAGAGCAGGTGACTTTTAATCACTTGGTCGGGGGTTCGAGTCCCTCATGGCCCACTGCAGGAAAAAGGCCCTCCGAGAGCGCTCTCGGAGGGCCTTTTCTGTTCCATGCGGGACGAGCCGCCGTGCTTTGTTAGAATACAATGGATTGGAGACTGCCAGAGCAGCACGTAATCAAGGACGGTAGCGCCATGAAACGACACATCTACCTTGAAGACATCCCGCTGGAAGAGGCCCAGGCTGCGTTCGCGGCGGCCCTGCAGGAAGCGGGCCTGGCCGGTCCCTTACCGGCCGAGAGCGTGCCGGTCAGCCAGGCAGCAGGGCGCGTCACCGCCGAGGCGATGTGGGCCCGGCTGAGCAGTCCGCACTACCACGCCAGCGCCATGGACGGCTACGCCGTGCGGGCGAAGGACACGGTAGGCGCGACCGAGACAGCCCCGGTACAGCTTGAG
>JAAYYY010000174.1 GCA_012515125.1 Chloroflexota bacterium | reverse complement strand
TCTGGGTGCTGAGCTGCCAGGGGCTGCGGCGTGCGAGGCCTATCCGCCGGGAACCGGAGATGCAGCCGCCATCCTTCTGCTCACCGGCGAGCGTGATAGTCTGGTTGACTGGATCGAGCAGGTAGAAACGGTCGGTGAGGCGCCCCTGGTTGCCGGTGTCACCGAAGCGCTGGTTCCGGTGGCCGCGCCGTATTACGCTACGGGCCAGCTCGACGGCATCTTCGCCGGGCAGGCGGCGACGGCGGCAGTGGCGGCGGCTTCCGGCGTTCAGACTGACGAGGCGCCGGTCCTTCCGCTGGCGTTGGCGGCCTGGCTGGCAGCGGCGCTTTTGCTGGCCGGCAATATCGTCTTTTTCTTTATCGGTCTTGTGGGCTCGCGCCGGACGAGAAAAGCATGAATGAAACCGTCGCCGTTGTCATCGGCTTCATCCTGACGCTGCTGATCTACAGCTACCTGGTGGGTGATAACCCACTCTACCGGCTGGCCGTTCACCTGCTGGTGGGTGTCAGTGCTGCCTATGCGGCGGTCGTTGCCGTCCGCGAGCTGATCTGGCCTCTGTTGCAGCGGCTCAGCGCCGACCCGACAGCCCCGGACAACCTGCTCTGGCTGGCGCCTGTCATCCTCGCTTTGCTTTTGCTGCTGAGCTGGATCAGGCCGGTCGCCTGGCTGTCCAACAGCAGCGTTGGCGCCCTGGTCGGCGTCGGCGCCGCCGTAGCGCTGGTCGGCGCCATTACGGGAACCCTGGTTCCGCAGGCAATCGGCGGCGGTGAGAATGCCGCCATCGCCGGGATTGTCGCCGTGCTAACCGTTCTCACCCTGCTCTACTTCCAGTTCACCGGGCGCCAGAACGCCGATGGCGTCGTGGTTCTGCCCGGCTGGCAGCGCCTACTTGCCGGTGGGGGTCGTCTTGTGCTGACCATCGCCTTTGCCGCCCTGTTCGCCGGGCTACTGACCACAAGCCTGGGCCTGCTCGTCGAGCGGGTGCGCTTCTACCTCTCCTGGGCGCTGGACCTTACGGGTGGTTCCCTGCCATGAGCGCCAGCCCGCCCGCCGGTTCGTATCTCATTGCCGATTGTGGGCACGCCACAACGACTGTGGCCCTGTTTGATCGTGTCGCAGGCCGGCAGCGGCTCATTGCTACCGCTTCGGCGCCCACTGCGGCAGGTAGTCCGGCAATCGATATTGCCGAGGGCATCAGGCAGGCCGTTCGCCGGCTAGAGGCGATTACCGGACGGAGCCTTCTCTCATCGGCGGGTGATGTCGTGACGCCGGCACAACCATCCGGCACCGGAGTGGATTATTTTGGCCTGACCATCAGCGCCGCGCCCCCTTTGCGGGCCGTCATCGCCGGTCTTGTGGAAGACGCCAGCGTTGCCAGCGCTCGCCGTGCCCTGGCGACCATCTATGCTACCGAGGTTGATCGGCTCACTCTGAGCGACACGCGGGACGAAGAGGCGCAAGTGAACACGCTTCTCAGCGAGCAGCCTGATATTGTCATCCTGACAGGTGGCACGGACGATGGCGAGGGGCGCCTGCTTCTGCGCATCCTCGATACCATTGATCTGGCGCTGAGCCTGCGCGAAGGCGGGAGGAGCCCGCGCGTCATCTACGCGGGCAATCGGGCGCTGCGCGAGCAGGTGACCACAGCCCTGGGCAACCAGGCGACGACCCACGTAGTTTCCAACGTGCAACCCACCCTGGACACCGAGCAACTGGGCGAGCTTAGCGATTTACTGGGCGAGCTATACCAGGAGCTGAAGCTGGACGGGGTCCCGGGCTTCGACGCCGCAGCCTCCTGGCAGAGCTACCGGGCCAAGCCGGGCGCGCGAGCGTTAGGCCAGATGATTCGCTATTTTGGCGCGCTCTATCGAGGGCGCGTGCTTGGTCTGGACGTGGGCAGCGACAGCATCACGGTAGCCGCCGCGGATGGCGACGCGTTGCAGCTAACGGTGCGTACGGCGATGGGCATGGGCCGGCCCCTTCCTGCGCTCATCGACGATGCGGCAGCCGCAGAGATCCTGTCCTGGCTGCCGATGGAGTTCACCGCAGACGCCCTCCGCGATTTTGCACACACGAAGGCCCTGTACCCCGCCACCATTCCCATGTGTGAAGAGGAGCTGCTGCTTGAACAGGCGCTCACGCGCTACCTGATGGGCAGAGCAGTCAGAGAAGCCGGAGAGACCTGGGGGTGGGCGCAGGCCGGCGGAGAGGCGCCCACTTTCTCGCTGTTGCTCTTGCGCGGAGAGGCGCTGACGCAAAACGTCCGTAGCGGGCAGGCCCTGCTGATGGCGCTCGACGCGTTGCAGCCTGCCGGGGTCTTTTCCGTGGCGCTCGACCAGTATGGCGTTTTGCCCGCTCTCGGCCTGCTGGCCGAACATGACCCGCTCACGGTCGTCCAGGTACTTGAGGGCGGCGTGCTCCTCGACCTCGGCTGGGTTATCGCCCCACGAGGCCGGACGACTGGACGGCGGTCGCCCCTGCGTGTGAAAGTGAACGCCGAGACACAGGGCAACCTCAACGTCGAGGTGGAGCCGGGCGAGCTAATGCTATTGCCCCTGGCAGCAGGCGAAAAGGCGCAGCTATCGCTTGAGCCGGCGCGCGGCGTTGACGTTGGCTTCGGCCCTGGACAGGGCAAAAAGCTCACAGTTCACGGCGGCGTCCTGGGGCTGGTTATCGACGCACGCGGTCGCCCTCTCAACCTGCCCACAGACGACGAAGAGCGGCGCGAAACGTTGCGCCGCTGGCGCTGGGATATGGGTGGATAAATGGTCCGAACGACACGCGTCAGCCCTCTAACCCACATCCTCCGCGAGCGGCTCTTGCCGCAGGCCGGCGAAGTAACCGTCAGCCGGGGACAAAAAGTATCCCCTGTGCAGGTTGTGGCGCGAACGTCGGAGCCACAGGGTTACAAGATCATACCCGCGGCTGAGATCCTCGAAGTACCGCCTGAGGAGGTGCCGAAATACCTGCTGGTGGAAGAAGGTGCGGCCATACAGCGCAAGAAGCCTCTGCTGCGGCGCTCCCGGCTCCTGGGCAGCAAACAATACGTATCGCCAATTAATGGCGTCCTCTACCAGGTCGGCAACGGCAGGTTGATCCTGCAACACACGCCGCGCCTGCTGGAGCTGCGCGCGATGGTAGATGGGCTGGTACACACCATCAGGCCGGGCCGGGGCGTCGTCATCGAAACCACAGGCGCCCTGCTCCAGGCGGCCTGGGCGTCGGCACAGGAAGGTTACGGCAAGATTCGGGTCGTTGCCGAGGCCGACGCGCCGCTCCGCGCACGCCACATTGACACCGATGCACGGGGCGCCGTGATCGTGGCCGGTTACGTGGACGAGCTAGAGCCATTGGAGAAAGCAGAAGAGCACTCCGTGCGTGGCATTATTGCGGGCAGTATGCCCTCGACCCTGCTTCCGGCGCTGGACCGTTTTCGCTTTCCGATCATGATCACCGAGGGATTCATGGGACAGCCGATGGCCGAGCCCTTCTTCCAGTTGTTGCAACAGGCCGAAGGGCGCGAAGCCTCGCTCTTCGGACAGAGCAGTGGCGCTGAGCGTAACCGGCCGGAGATCATTATTCCGCTTCCGGTAGACCGTCCCCTCGAATCGCTCTCGCCGCAGGCGCCTGTGCTTGCTCCCGGCGATCTGGTGCGCGTATTGCGCGCTCCCTACGCGGGTCAGGTAGGCGAAGTGGTCGCCGTCCACACCCAGCCACGGCGCAGCGGAATTGGCATTCAGACACCAGGAGCCGACGTGGCGATTGCAGGAGAAGAGGCTGTCTTTATTCCTATGGCAAATCTCGATCTACTCCGCTAAACTACCTTGGGAATAGGAGGGATTCTATGTCGCAAAACCAGCTGCACGTTCGGAGGGGTCGAGAGTTAGGCCAGGCATCGCCCTTTGCCATTCTCGTTGCCGCTCTCCTGGGAGTCCTCGTGTTGGCGTTGCTTTGTACCGGCGGCACGCTGATCCTGCGCGAACAACAGGCCGAAGAGCTGGGCGCAACCAGCACGGCCATCGCCATTGCGAACGCCACGACGCTTGCCGAGAACGCCCGGGTAACAGAGACGGTAGCGGCGATGGAGACCGAAGCAGCCCGCCCGACGGCAACGGCGACCTCTACACCGCAGCCTACAAACACGGCGACGTCCACGGCGACGAATACGCCGCAGCCGACCGCCACGGAAGCGATTGCGCAGATTGACCAGACGCCGACGCCTAATATCTTTGGTACGAGCATTTTCCAGGGTACGGCAACCGCAACCAGCGGCGGTACCGGAACGGGCGGTACTGGAACGGGTGGTGGCACCCTACCGCAAACAGGCATTGAGCTTGGACCTGCGATTGGCCTGGCGCTGCTCCTGCTTCTGGGCCTCGCAATAGTACGGCGACTCCGGACGGGGTAACCCCTAACGAACAGGGCAGGAGCATTATCGTGCAGCGCCGAGCGGCGTTGCGCAAAATTCATCGTCCGCTCCTGGCGTGTCGTGCGCCAGGTAGCCTACGCATCCGTCCCAATTCGTATATGCTATAATCACTGGCGCCGCCGCCGACCAGTGTGAATGATGCCCAAGAACGCTTCCATTCTTGTTGTCGAAGACGATCCGGCCATCCTCGATGGTTTGGCCGCTCTGCTCGAACTCTTGGGCGGCGGCTACCAGGTAACCGTGCGCACGGCGACAAACGGGGAGGAAGGGCTGGCGGTGATGAATCGCAGCACGCCAGACCTGATTATCTCCGACATCATCATGCCGCGGATGAATGGCTTTGAGTTTCTCAACGCTGTTCGCGCCAATCCCCGTTGGATACACACGCCGTTCATATTCCTGACGGCAAAGGGCAATAAGGAAGATATCTTCGAGGGACGGCGCAGTGGTGCGGAGCTATATATCACCAAACCATTCGACGGCACCGAGCTGTTGGAACTGGTGAAGACACAGCTTGACCGCACGTTTGAGCTACGCCGCGCCCGCGAACAGCGTCTGGAGTCGCTGAAGCGGAACGTCTTGCAGCTCCTTAACCACGAATTCCGCACGCCGTTGACCTACGTCACAGCCTATTACGAAATGCTCGCGGACAGCCTGAACGAAATGGGCGACGTAGCGACCCTTCAGGAGTATCTTCGCGGCATCCAGGTCGGCTCCTCACGCCTCACGCACCTCATCGACGATCTGATCCACATTATCGAGATTCGCACCGGAGAAGCGCGGACCCAGTTCCAGCGCGAGGCGCAGCGTATCGATAACATTGGCGCACTCCTGCATCAGCGCGTCCGGCTGGTGCGCGCCGAGGCCAGGAAGTACGGCATACGTATCGAAGAGGAGATTAAAGCTGATCTCCCGCCTGTGTTTGGGGCGCCTTCACTCCTGAGCGACATGCTCGACCGGCTGCTGGACAATGCTGTCAAGTTTACCCATGTGCAGGTCGGACAGGAAAAGGTAATCCGGGTGTCTGCACGCGCCGAGAAGGGCGAGGTCTTCCTGACCGTGGCTGACACGGGCATTGGGTTTCCCCCCCATATTTCGGGCCTCATCTTTGACGTGTTCTACCAGCACAACCGCGAGCGGCTGGAGCAGCAAGGTTCGGGAGCTGGGCTCGCCATCGTCAAGGGTTATGCTGAGCTGCATAGAGCACGGGTTGATGTCGAGAGCCAGGTCGGAGCAGGCAGCACGTTTACGGTTGTCCTGCCTGCTCACCAGGATTCCGGCCCGTCGCGTGCGGGAGATGCACACCAGCGGCGCACGGCGATGCTCCTGCTGGTGGAGGATGACCTCCATTTGCTGGAGGGCCTGAAGGACCTGCTGCAGCTCGCCAGAGGGCGCTATAAGCTGAAGGTCGTGACGGCGAGAGACGGTCAGGAAGGGCTGACTATGCTCGAGCGCTACCAGCCGGACCTGATCATCTCGGATATCATGATGCCGGTAAAGAGCGGCTACGAGTTCTTGCACGAGGTGCGGGCCAACCCCGCCTGGGTGCAGATTCCCTTCATCTTCCTGACCGCCAAAGGAGAGCGCGAAGACATCCACCTGGGCCGCCGCAGCGGCGCCGAGGAGTACATTACCAAACCTTACGACTTCGACGAGCTCGTCGATCTGATCATGGCCCAGCTGGATCGCTACTTCCAGCGGCAGGGCGCGCTCAACCAGAGCTTCGAGAATCTCAAGCGCAGCATCCTGGCGATGCTGCGGCCCGATTTCCGCGGCCCGCTTGATCTCGTGACCAGCTACACCCAGCGCCTCGCCGATAGCCTGGAACACGCCGAGACCGACGCCGACATGATGGCTTCGCTGCAGGGCATCCAGGCCAGCAGTCAGCGCCTGACCCGCCTCGTCGAGGACTTCATCGCCATGGCCGAGTACAAAACGGGCGAGGCCAGGACCAGCTACACGATGCGCGCCGAGCTATTGAAGAATGTGGGCGCCATTCTCTATGAGGCGGTCTATGAGCGCATGTACGGGCAGATGGACGCGCCGGTCAGGTTTGAGTTTGATCTGCAGCAGCAGACCCCACCGGTTACCGGTGATCGCGAGCGACTTCTGGCGACGTTCCGGCGTCTGGTCGACGTTATCATTGGGCTTTGCCCGGACGAAGCGCCTGCCGTCGTTCGTATCGCCAGCCGATCCAGCGAGCAGGCGGTGGGGTTGCTCGTCGCTACCACCGCCAGCCAGCTGAGCGCCGCAGAACGGCAGGAAGTAGCGGAGTTCCTTAACGGCGACGAGGAGCTGCTGGAGAAGCCCGGCTATGGACCTGCGCTAACAGTGGTCAAGTCGGCCATCAGACTCCATAATGGACGCATCGAGCTAAAGGATAGGGGTAGTACCGGCCTGATGGTGCGTATGATTTTCCCGGTGACGCAGCCTGTCGAGCATACAGCGGGAAAGTAGCACAAGTAGTAAAAGGAGATAGCAGTGGCAACGATTTTGGAGAAGGCACAGACCCTCATCTCGGCGAACTTACACGCGATGGTTGACAGGGCCCTCGAGGCCAATTCCGTGGCTGTCATGAAGCAGTACATTCGTGATGCGGAAGGCAACCTCGCCGAGCTGGAGGAAGCCGCCGCGACTGTGGGCGGCGAAGTGAAGACCCTCGAGCGACGTTATCTGGAGTACAAGAAAAAGTCCGATGGTCTGGATCGCAATATCGACATGCTACTGATGCAGGGCAAGACGGACCTGGCTCGTGCGGCGCAGAACGAGCTGAACAGCGCCCGCCGGCTGCAGGAGCAGTATCACGAACAGTGGGTGCGCCAGCAGCGCGAGTATGAGGCGTTACTCAATGCCCGGCTGAAACTTCAGGCCAAACTGCAGACCATTCGCCAGGAGCAGAAAGAGCTGGAGGCCCTGTTGGAGCTGGCCAAGTCCAAGGAGACAACGGTCAGGGCGATCAAGAGCCTGGACGACCTGATGGGCGTGGGCGACAGCGACATTGCCCGTATGGGCGAAGCGATCCGCAACCGGCTGGATCGCGCCACCGCCTACAGCGAAATGTACGCCGACCGACTGGACAACCAGATGGACGAAGCGCTGGGCAGCGCCGAGATCGACCTGCAGCTTGAAGAGCGGAAGCGCCGCCTGGGTCTGGCCGAGCCGGCTCCTGCCGAGGAAGAAGAAACCACGGCGGCCGATACGGCCACGCTCGAAGAGTAGGCCCAGATTCATATCGCCATGCCTGGGGGCGCCTGAGCGCCCCCTTTTGGTACGTCCTGGCTCCTT
>JAAYYY010000173.1 GCA_012515125.1 Chloroflexota bacterium | reverse complement strand
GCTGCCGCGGCGGCAAAGGCGTCGCGCGCTTCCTGCCAGGCCTCCTGCTCGACCAGAATCCGACCCTGCCGCTCCCAGGCCATCCCGGTCAGGCTCTTGCCGAGCAGGCGCACCCCCAGGCTATAGGTGCAAGCCTGGCGATAGGAAGCGAGCGCGGTTTGAGGCTGGCCGAGCTTTTCGTAGGCCACGCCCTGCCAGTACCACACCGTCGCCGCATCGGGGTCGAGGGTCAGGGCGCGTTCGTACCACGCCAGCGCCTCCCACGTCTCCTGCCCCTGAATAAAGGCGCGCAGACCCTGCCCTTGCAGAAAAAGGACCGCTTCCGGGTCCTGACGCCACGCCGCCAGCGCTGCTTCCTCCTGCCCCTGCAGTGTGTAGACAAGACCGAGGCGGCGGTAGTCGTCTGCGGCGAGGGCGGCTGCCGGGGGGATCTGCCCTGCACCGGCCAGCCGGGCGCGGTCGAGTTGCAGGTGGGCGACGTTACGCGGCAGCGCCGGCAGCAATCCGATCAGGAGTAGCAGCGGGGCCACCTGCAGGCGGTGCGCCCACTTTCTGGCCGGAACCGGCGCGTAGAGGCGAACGAAGGCGGCAATCAGGGCCAGCAGTAACCAGATCAGCATCCCGGACACCTGTTCCAGCGCGTACACGTCGAAGCTGTTGAAGGTCAGGTAACCAGATAGCGCCGCGCCGAGCGCTACACCGGCCCACCGGGCGCGTGCGGGCGCCGCCTCCGTCGCCTGCCCGAGCGCGTGCAGGGCGCCGAGCCAGAGCAGCGCCGCCGCCAGCCAGCCCGGCCAGCCCAGGCCGGCGCCAACCTGCAGCCAGAGGTTATGAGCATGGGTGAGGGCCTGATCCGGCCGGATCGTCCGGTAGACCTCGTTCGCCCGGCTGACCGCCTCAAACTGGTACAGGCCGGCCCCAACCACCGGGTAATCTTCCATCAGGTGCAGCGCGGCCTGCCACATCTCCACGCGTGCCAGCCAGCTCTCGTCGGGCGCCGGCCCGACCTTGCTGCTGTCGTCCAGCCGGCCCAGGAAGCCGTACAGCGGCTCGTCTGCGGCGCCGGGCAGCGCTCCCAGGACGAGGGGCGCTACCAGCAGCACCAGGAATAGCGCCAGCAGCCACCGGAAGCGGCCGCGCTGCCACAGCAGGCCGCCGGCCAGCCCCACGACCAGACTGAGAAAGCCGTTCCGCGATTGGGTCAGGACCAGCGTCAGGGCCATCAACGTGATTGCCGCCGCCAGCCTCCGGCGCCCGGCGCGCCCCGGCGTCGCCCGCCAGGAGAAAATCGCCGGCAGGAGAAAAAGCACGAGCACGCCGGCCAGCAGGTTATGATGGATCGTAAAGCTGCCGCCGAGATGGGGCAGCCGCCCGGTGATGAACCGCAGATCCACCAGGAAGCGCTCAGGCCAGCGACCTGTCAGCAGCCCGGCCAGAGCCACGCCGGCCCCCAATACGGGCAGATGGCGCACGGCTGCCGGCACGGCCCGGCCATCGCCCTGCTCGGTCAGATAGGAGACGAGGCCATAGTAGCCGCAGACGCCAACGAACAGGGTGATCACGCGGCGCAGACTGGCAACGGGCAGTGGAGAGACCAGTAGCCCGACGACGCTCAGGCCGAGGTAGATGAACAGGAGGAGGTCGAATGGCGTTGGCCGGAGATGGCCGCCGCGATAGAGCCAGAGCAACCCGGCCAGCAGCGCCAGAGCTGCCAGCAGGGTCAGGGCCGGCTGGCGATTGGGGAAGAAGAGCCACGGCGCCGCCAGCACCCAGAGCAGCAGGAATGAGGGCGTCCGTTGCCGGGCGCGGACTGCGACGCCGGC
>JAAYYY010000172.1 GCA_012515125.1 Chloroflexota bacterium | reverse complement strand
TTGATGTAGTGCACGTCCGAGGGCACGACGATCTCGGGCACGCCATCGTTGTCGATGTCGCCGATGCCGGCGTTGTCGTTGAAGACGCCCCAGGCGTATCCGCTGTCACCGGTTAGCTGCGGCCAGCTGCGCAGGATCTGGCCGTCGTGCCCCAGCACCCAGGTGTTGGTCTCGCTGCTCACGGCGGCGGTGGCGATCAGCTCCAGGTTGCCGTCGCCGTAGAGATCGTAGGCGGAGAGGCCGCGCAGCTCGGCTGTGACCGGCTGCGCCGACCAGTAGACAGTCCCGTTGTGGTGGTAGACGTTCAGGTAGCCCTCGCCGTGGCCGGTCGCTATCTCCAGGTCGCCGTTGCCGTCGATATCGGCGACGACGACGCCGGGCCAGACTCGCCCGCCGGGTGGGTCTACCGACCACTGGATAGAGCCATCTTCGCCATTGAGCACAAAAAGGGAATAGGTAGCGCCGATTACTTCCGGCTTGCCATCCCCGTCGAGGTCGGCCACGGCCGGCGAGGAGTACCAGCCGGTTTCGCACCAGGAGCTGTAGCAGCCCCCGCGCTGCCACTTCAACACAGGTGCGGCGAGGGCGCTCTCGGCGGTAGCGGGCGATGGAGCGGCTGCCCGCGCGCAGATCAGCGCAAGGGCAAAAGAGAGGGTCAGCAGAACGAGACGCGCGTCCCGGAAAAGCCATTTCGTCATGAGGTTATCCTCCTGGTGGACTACGGCGGTTCCATTCATTGTGCGCTAGCGCGCCGCCGCGGTATCCATCAGTGTAACCACCATAGCCGTGCGAGTAAATAGGATTTCAACGCCAGCACACGGTCTGGCGTTTCTGGTGGCGGGCGCCAAAAACGGGAATAAACGCACATTGACCCCGGCACAGTGCCGGCCTAAGATGGGGGCGTGCGTACCCGATTCGCTTTTTTCACGCTGGTTCTGCTCTTAGCGGTCGTCGCGTCTGGCGCCGACCGTGCTTTTGCCGCCGACTACGCTACAGCCGAAGAAGCCATTGCCGCCGTGGTGCAGCTCTACGAGGAGGAGATCGACCCCTCGCGCGCCCTGTACTTGGGCGATTTGCACAGCGACGGTAGCTGGGCCTACGCCGTCGCCCAACCGGTAGACGAGGCCACCGGGGAGCCGCTCCTGGAGGCCATTCCGATTCTGGCCCGGCAAAGCGGGACCGGCTGGCAGGCAATCGCGCCGGCCCTGGTGACGCAGGAGGAGTTTAACGGCTGGCTCGACGCCGTGCCCGAGGCGCTGATGGACGGCAGCAACAAGGCCTTCCTGCGGCAGCCGGAAGTGACGGCGGCCAGTACAGAGGCCACCTTCAGCGGCCATTACCTGCCCTGGCCCGGCGGACGCTTCGCCACGGTTACGCAGCGCGACGGCTCCGGTCACGGCGGGCAGATCGATTTTGTCGTCGATTGGCCGATCGACTATGGCGACGACGCGCTTTACAACACCAAAGCCGGTACTGTCGTCTTCGTCAAGGAATCCTCGCCTGATCCGGCCGAGCCCTGCCGGGTCTATGACTGCTGGAAACAGGCCAACGCCGTCGTCGTCCAGCACGGCCCGGCGGAATATTCCTGGTACGTGCACCTGGCCTACAACAGCGTACCCGACGACATCTACGTGGGCCGGCAGATCCCGGCCGGCGTACAGATCGGGCGCCAGGGCCGCACCGGATGGACGACCGGCGACCACCTGCACTACATGGTCTCCACCGGCCACTACGACTGGACTGATCCCAACAATCCCGACGATCTGACGTGGGCGACAGGCATCGCCGCCACCGACTTCGTGGAGAAGCCCTGGGACGAGCTTTTCCGGCAGGAGAGCTACTATTCGGCCAACTACGGGCAGCAGATACCCGTCCGGCGCAGCGTGAACGGCCTGGTCGTCGACAGCGCCGGCCTGGCTTCCGGCGGCGCCGCCGTCGCCCTCCTGCGCGCCGATGGGCTGGGCGAGGCGCGCACCGCCGCTACGGACGGCCTCGGCACGTACAAGCTCCCGCAGGTGGACGACGGGCAGTATGTCGTCGGCGCGGGGGCCGACGGCCGGTGGCAGATCGCTAACGTGACCGCCAGCGGGATGATCGGCGTGGAGGCGCCAGTCCTGCGCCTGACCCGTCCCTGCGGCTCGGCCAGCCAGCCGATGGAGCGGGCGGTGGAAGCGCTGGTCTGCGTGGGTAGCTCGGGCGCTTCTCTGCCCCTCGACGACGCAGCGCCGCTCAGTACGGCTGCCGTGGCGCCCGTGGTGCTCAGCGCGCACTCCGGCGCCAACAACGTCTACCTGGAGTGGGAGCCGACCAACAGCAACGCCATCAGCCGCTATCGGGTTCTGCGGGCTACCGGCGACAGTACGACGTTCACCGCGCTGGCAACAACACCGGAGACTGTCTACTTTGATCAGAGCGCGCTGGCGCGGGGCACGCGCGCCTGTTATCGCGTCCAGGCTCAGCGGGCCGACGGCGCGGTCCTCGCCGAGTCCAACACCGGCTGCGTCGTGGCGCAGACTGTCTCCCTGTGGGTGCCCCACGCCGAGGCCCGGCCGGGCGACCGGATCATGATCCCGGTGAACATCCGCAACGCGCGGGGCCTGCGGCTGGGCAGCGCCGAAATTGTGCTCGACTACAACCCGCGCTTGCTGGCTCTACGCGAGGTCGCCGCCGGCACGCTGGCGCGCGATTATAGCTGGCAGCGAACCGTCTCCAGCCAGGGGAATCTTTCGCGCGTGCGGGTGAGCACCTCTTCCGGCACAGCCCCGGCGCTTTACGGCAGCGGCGCCCTCTTCTGGCTTACCTTCGACGTGCTGCCGAGCATCGACAATGCCAGTCCCCTCGACCTGATTCAGGGCACGGGCGGCTCGGTCATTTATCCCCCAAACAGCACGCAGCCGGTCGCTCTGGCTCAGCTTGACGGCGCCTTTTACATGGAACCTGTGCAGGCCTACGCCCGCGGCGATCTCGACGGCAACGGGCTGGTACAGAGTGCAGATGGCGTGCTGGCGGCGCGGCTGGCGAGCGGCGCGCCGGGAACATCCCGCCAGGTACGGGCTGCGGATCTCACCGGCGACGGGCGCATCGACGCTGCCGACGTCTCCGCCCTGATGACCTATGCGAATCTGGGTAGCTGGCCCGTGAGCACAGGTACGCCCGAGGCGCAGGCCGGGATCGCCAGCCTGGACAACGTCACCTCGATTCTCAGCGGGTCGGCGGTGACCAACCTCCGCATAACCGGCGCCGCTGGCTGGTCTGGCGGCACCTTCTGGCTGGCTTACGATCCGGCGCTCGTGCAGGGGGTCGTCAACGCTGCGCCGGCCGGGATTGGGGCCGGCAGGCAGGTTGCCTTCTACGACGACGGCGCCGGGCTGGCCCGTGTCGTCATCGGCGGCGCCGCGCCGCTGTCGGGCAGCGGCGTCGTGGCCGAGATCACCTTCCGGGTGGGCAGCAGCGTGCCCTCCGGCACCAGCACCCGGCTCATCCTGGCCGACGCCGCCCTGCACAACGCCGATGCTCAGGATTACGCCACTTCCTTCCAGTTGTTCACGGAGCGCGTGAGCAGCACGCTGTACGTCGAATACCTGGCCTCTTTCCTGCCGTCGGTCAACCGCTGAGCTAAACGCCGCGTGTAGACCGTCTCGCCAGCGCGGCAACGTCGCCCGTCACTGGGCGCAGAACGCGCTTGTAGACCAGGGCCGTCTCTCGCGCCGCTTTCTCCCACGAAAAGGCGCGCGCCCGCGCCTGTCCCCGCCGGCTCAGCTCTGCCCGCCATTCGGCGTCGCCCAGCAGGGCCAGCAGACCGTCGGCGAGCGCCTGCTCATCTTCCGGGTCGATCATATAGGCGGCGCCGTCGCAGATTTCGGGCAGCGAGCCACGATCGCTGCAGAGCACAGGAGCGCCGCAGGCCATCGCTTCGATGGGCGGTAAGCCAAACCCTTCGTAAAGGGATGGAAAGACAAACAGCGTCGCCAGGGAATAGAGGCCGGGTAAATCTTCACCGGGCACGTAGCCGGTAAAGTGGACGGCGTCCTGCAGCCCCAGGCACTCGATCTCCCGGCCCAGCCCGTTCAGATGCCAGCCCTGGGCGCCGACCAGGACGAGGCTGATGTCGCACCCCCGCTGCCGGATCTGGTGCAGCGCGCGTACCAGGCGCGGCAGATTTTTGCGCGGTTCCAGCGTGCCGACGTGCAGCAGGAAGCGTTCGGGCAGCCTGTACTTGCGCCGCAGCCGTTCCAGCTCGTGCGGATCGGCGACCGGCTGGTATCCGGCCGGCGCCGCCTCGTGAACCACGTAGACCTTCTCGGGGTCGAGCTTCAGGATGCGAACCAGCTCCTCGCGAGCGTGGTGGGAGACGCAGATCACGGCCGCAGCGCGACGGGCCAGCAGGGGCAGCGTCAGCCGTATGCTCAACAGCCGCATCCGGGGATGGTAGTGGCTGTACAGAAAGAGCGACGCGTCGTGGATGGTCAGCACGAACGGCTGCGGCTGCCACAGCGGCGCCATCGCGTTGGGAAAGTGGCAGAGGTCGGGCTGGCTGCGCTGGATCAGGGCCGGTAATAGAGACTGCATCCAGATGAGCCGTTTGGACGGCAGGCGACTGACGACGGGGCGGGCCTGAGCCAGCTCGGGTTCCAGTGGTCCCAGGGGCCGGTTGCTGTAGAGCAGATACTCCCACTCCGGGTTGGTTCTCAGCATCGCCTCCAGCAGGCGACTGGTATAGGAGCCCACGCCGGAGCGTGGTCCTAACAGAGGCGTGGCGTCAAATCCGATCCTGATAGTCATGAGTCACCTGCTTTGGCGCGCCGATCCGGCCTGAACTGACGCTGGTATAGGCACCCCATATTTACGTTTCATTTGGCAGATTAGATCCAAACTTCCCGCTCGTTCGTATGCTCTAATGGTGGCTTTCGATAATGCCGGAGCATGCAGCGCGTGCGCCCACCGGGGCGGCATTCGCTGTATTGACGCATGTTTCCGGCGCTGGTTCCGATAACTCACTTATCCTGAACGATTCCGGAGGTAGGCGTGCCTGTGCCGCTACAGGTTGGCATTTCTCCAGACGTTAATGGCGCGTCTGTCCAGACGCTGGCGACCGCCATTGTGCAGACGGTGGCCTACGTGGATGTCTTCGACTATCCGCTCCTGCCGGCCGAAGTGCACCGCTACCTTGTCGGGCGCCCCGCGCCGCTGGAAGACGTGGAGAAGCTGCTCTCCAACGGCGCTCTCGTGCCCCACCATCTGGAACGTTACGAGGAATACGTCACCCTGCCCGGCCGCCGGCAGATCGTAGAGACGCGACGGCTGCGAGAGGCGCATGCTCGCCGGCTCTGGCCTCTGGCCCGCCACTATGGCGCCCTGATGGCCCAGCTACCCTTCGTGCGCATGGTTGCAGTAACCGGCTCCCTCGCGGTGAACAACGCCGAACCAGGCGCCGACATTGACTACCTGATCGTCACTGCCAACGGCCGGCTCTGGCTCAGCCGCGCTTTTGTGATCCTGATCGTCCGGCTGGCGGCGACGCGCGGCATCCGCCTCTGCCCGAACTACCTGCTCGCCGAGCGCGCCCTCGTCTTTCCCGAGCAGACGCTCTACGCCGCACACGAGCTGGCCCAGATGGTGCCTCTCAGCGGCTACGACGTTTACCGCCGGATACGCCGCCTGAACGACTGGGTGAATGAGTGGCTGCCCAACGCCACGAACGCGCCCGGCCTGCCGGCGATGCCGGCGGACGCGCGCGGGCCGTCGAGGCTGCAGCGGCTGCTGGAACGCGCGCTGGAGAGCCGCCTGGGACAGTGCCTGGAGCAGTGGGAAATGGAGCGCAAGCTGGCCCGCTTTTCCCGTCAGGCCATCAAGGGCGCGCCGGGCGCGGGAACGATGGAAGCGCAGTTCACGGCCGACTGGTGCAAAGGGCATTTTGACGGCCACGCCCGGCAGATTATGAACGCCTACGGCGAGCGGGTTCAGGCCCTGGGAGTCGAACCATGACCAGTCTGCTCTTCGGCCAATCATACTATCTGAAGTTCGACCCCAAGCTGTGGGAGGCCATGCAGCCATACCCGCCGCTGGGCACGCTCTACGCCGCCAGCTTCCTGCGAGCGCACGGCTACGAGGTGGCGCTGTTCGACGCCATGCTCGCCGAATCCGAGCAGGAGTGGGCGGAGGCGCTGGCCCGCGAGCAGCCGCGCTATGCCATTCTGTACGAAGATAACTTCAACTACCTCTCCAAGATGTGCCTGCTGCGCATGCGCGAGGCAGCCTTTACGATGATCGCCATGGCCCGCCGGCAGGGTTGTACCGTCGTCGTCGCCGGCTCCGACGCCACCGACCACGCCGAGCAATATCTGGCCCAGGGAGCCGACTACGTGCTGCTCGGCGAAGGGGAGCTGACCCTGCTGGAGCTGCTGGACGGCCTCGAAGGACGTGCGCCCTTCGATCCGGCCGGTATACAGGGCCTCGCCTACCGGGACAGCCGGGAGCAGGCCGTGCGTACGGCCCGCCGCCCCGACATCCGCGATCTGGACGCGCTGCCCTTTCCCGCCTGGGATCTGGTAGACGTGCCCCGCTACCGGCAGATCTGGCGGGAGCGCCACGGCATATTCTCCATGAATATGGTCACCACGCGGGGCTGCCCCTACCACTGCAACTGGTGCGCGAAGCCGATCTGGGGGCAGCGCTATAACGTGCGCAGCCCCGAGAACGTCGTCGCGGAGATGAAATGGCTCAAGGAGACGCACGGGCCGGACCACATCTGGTTTGCCGACGACATCATGGGGCTCAAGCCGGGCTGGCTGGAACGTTTCGCCGATCTGGTGGAAGCGGAGCAGGCGCGGGTGCCGTTCAAATGCCTCAGCCGTGTGGACCTCCTGCTGCGCGGCAACGCCGTGGAGAGCCTGCAGCGCGCCGGCTGCCAGATTGTGTGGGTCGGCGCCGAGTCGGGCAGCCAGAAGATCCTCAACGCGATGGAGAAGGGGACGCGCGTCGAGCAGATAGGCGAAGCGCGCCGACGCCTGCGTGAGGCCGGCATTCAGGTGGGCTTCTTCCTCCAGTTCGGCTATCCGGGCGAAACGCGGGCGGATATCAAAAAGACGCTGCAGATGGTCCGCGACTGCCGGCCGGACAACATCGGCATGTCGGTCTCCTACCCTCTGCCCGGAACCCCCTTTTACGAGCGGGTCCAGCTGCAGCTCGGCGAGAAACAGAATTGGACCGATTCGGCCGATCTGGCGATGATGTATCGGGGTCCCTTCAGCACCGCTTTTTACCGCCAGCTCCATACCGTGCTGCATAAGGAGTTCCGCGCCCGCCAGGCCTGGGATGGGCTGACGGCGGCGCTACGCCGGCCCCACACCCTGCGCCCGCGCCATCTGCGGCAGGCCGCCGGGCTGCTCTACCGGCTGCTCACGCTGCCGGCGGCAAGATGGCGGCTGGACCGGCTGGCGAAGACGGGGCATGAAGGCTTACAGCCGCTGCCGGCCGGCCTGACCCTGGACGAGGCAGCCCGCCCCACCCCCCAACAGGAGTAAGCCGCATGGACATTCTCCTCTCGCACGGCTATTTCATCGCCGAAGACGCCCACGAGCAGCAGATTATGAAGCC
>JAAYYY010000171.1 GCA_012515125.1 Chloroflexota bacterium | reverse complement strand
CTACCCGTTTTTGGTTGCTGCGGTGGCAACAACGGTTCTAGCCGTTCCCACTGCTTGTCTGTTAGTTCACCTCGTCTCATGCCCCTCAGTTTAGGCTATCGACGATGGTTTGCAAACACGCCCTAGTAACGGGATTCACACCATGAAAACGGCCAGGCTCGACAAGACGATCCCCATTCCCCTCTATCATCAGCTCCAGGCCATTGTGGCCGAGAGGATCAGCTCCGGGGAATGGCCTCCCGGCCGGCAGATCCCCTCCGAGCGAGAGCTTTGTGCGGAATTTGGCGTCAGCCGGATCACGGTGCGCCAGGCGCTCTCTGCGCTGACCAATGAGGGATGGCTGGCGCGCCAGCAGGGCGTTGGCACCTTCGTCGCGCCCCGGCGCATTGAACAACGCCTCAACCGGCTCACGGGTTTCACCGACGAGATGGAGGAGCATGGTCAGCCGGTCGGCGCGCGGCTGTTGCGCCTGGAGCAGCTACCCGCACCTTTTGCGGTCGCCCAGTCCCTGCGGCGGAAGCCCGGCGATCCGGCGGTCGTCGTCCAGCGCCTGCGCCTCGTGAGCGACGAACCACTGGCGCTGGAGACGGCTTATCTCCCGGGCGATCGCTGCGGCGGCCTCCTGCACGAGCCGCTGGCCGAGCAATCGTTATACCGGATTTTGACTGAGAAGTACGGCATTGTGCCTACGCACGCCGACCAGCAGATTGAGGCGGTCGCCTGCCCCGCGGCCGAAGCGAGCCTGTTAGGATTGCGGAAAGGGATGCCTGTCCTGCACATGATCCGCGTGACCTCCGATCAGGACGGGCGGCCCTTCGAACACACAGAATCCTTCTACCGCGGCGACCGCTACATCTTTCGCGTGGAGCTGCTCTCTCTTTCAGAAGGCAGCACGGGCGCCGGCCCTGCGGAGTGGCGGCGGGCAGGCGCAGTCCACCACGGCCGGCCGGTATCCGACAACAGCCGCAGAGAAGGCGTCCAGAGGCCGGAAGGAGAAAGCCAGGGTGAATGAAGCGCCCCAGCCATACAAGAGCGGGGGCAGCTACCGGCTGGACGCTCTTGACAGCTACCTGCAGGCTGTAACAGCACTGCAGACGCGCGTCTGTACCACGCAGCGTGACGTACTCGACTGCGTCGCCGCACAGATGGCGGCGACCCTACAGCGCGACCAGCGCATCTTTGTCTTCGGCACCGGCCACTCGCACATGATGGCTGAGGAAGCGTTTTACCGTGCCGGCGGGCTGGCGGCGGCGGTCCCCATCTTCTCACCCCCGTTGATGCTGCACGAAGATGTGGCGCTGAGCAGCCGGCTGGAACGGGAGGAAGGGTTGGCCGAGCCCCTGCTCGATCGCTATAAGCCGGAGCCCGGCGAGATGCTGTTCGTCTTCTCCAACAGCGGCGTGAACCCGTTGCCGGTGGAGATGGCCCTGGCCGGCCGTGCTCGCGGTCTCTTTGTCGTCGGCGTCAGCTCCCATGCCTATGCCCGTGTCGCGCCCCTGTCGCCCATCGGCCGGCGCCTCGACGAGGTAGTGGACGCTGCAATTGACAATGGCTGCGCCCCAGGTGACGCCCAGCTTCCGCTCAGGGATGGATGGGCGGTCGCCGCGGCTTCGACCGTCGTCTGTGCAACCATCTGGAATGGCCTTGTGGCCGAAGCGGCAAACCGCCTGCAGGAAGCGGGCGTGCAGCCGCCCGTCTTCGCCAGTCTGAATATGGACGGCGCCGCGGCGCATAATGAAAGGCTTCTGGCGAAGTGGCGGCCCCGGAACCCTCACCTGTAGGGCAGGCCAGCCTTTTGTAGTCTGGAAATGGGCGTTATGGACGCTGCTTCAACGGAGCTGGCAATCGGCGTAGACGTGGGCGCGACGAAGATCGCCGCTGCTCTGGTCGCCAGAGACGGCGAGCTCGTGGATTCGGACCAGCTCCTGACCCGGCCCGAACGGGGTAGTGCAGCCGTGCTGGACGATGTCGCCCGGCTGGTTGGCCCCTGGCTTGACCGTGGCGGTGGGGCGATCCGGGGGATCGGCGTCGGCACGCCGGGCCAGGTCAACTCCGCAGCGGGCACGGTACACAATGCCGTCAACCTGGGCTGGGACGAGGTGCCCCTGGTGGCCGAGCTGCAGGACCGCCTGATGGAAGAGGCGCCGGTCTGGGTGCAGAAAGACGCCAACGCCAGCGCGCTGGGCGAGCTGGTCTTTGGGGCAGCCCGGGGATACGACGATTTTGTCTATGTGGGCGTCGGCTCCGGCCTGGGCGGCGGCGTCGTCGCCGGGGGGCGGCTGCTCACCGGCGCCGATTGGAACGCCGCCGAGCTAGGCCATCTGTCGCTCGATCCAGCGGGCCGGTTGTGCCCCTGCGGCAACCGGGGCTGTGCCGAGACCGTTGTCTCCGGGCCGGGCCTTGTCGCGCTCGCCCGCCGCTACGCGGTCGAGGGGCGCTACAGGAGTGCCCTGGGACCCGAGTTATCTGATGATCTGACCGCCGAGCAAATCGTGGAGCACGCGGCAGCGGGCGATGAGCTGGCGCTGGCGGCGCTCGCCGAGGTCGGCAAATGGCTGGGTATCGTCCTGGCAGCCTGTGTGGCTATTCTGAACCCGGCGCTGTTTGTCGTCGGCGGTGGGCTGGGGCTGGCGGCCTTTGACTTCCTCGTACCCCATGCCCGCGCCGAGCTGGCCCGCCGCACGCTGGCGGGCAGCCACCAGGATCTCGAGATCGTTCCGTCGCAGGTGGCCTCCAGTGCTGTGGGGGCCGCGAGCCTGGTCTGGTATTTTGACAGGGAGCGAGGAGCGGAAAACAATTGAGGGAGGTGATGCCCTGGCTTATTTCGTGCTGGAAATATCCCGACAATGAGCGTCTGACGCCGCAGGGACATACTGTCCCTGAAAACAGGAATATGGAGAAGAATGAACATGCGTAAACAACTACTGCTTACCCTCTTGCTGCTGCTGGCCCTCGTCGTGGTTGCCTGCGGCGGCAACAACGTCGAAGAACCCCCCGCAAACGTCGGCGAAGAGACCAACAACGCCGCGGAAGAGCCGGCGGCTGAAGAGCCTGCCGAAGAACCGGCCGAAGGGGAACAGGTCACCCTGATCATCGAGAGCTGGCGGAATGATGACCTGGCCATCTGGCAGGACCAGATCATCCCCGCCTTCGAGGCCCAATACCCGAACATCAACGTCGAGTTCCAGCCCACTGCTCCGGCCGAGTACAACGGCGTGCTGAACACCAAGCTGGAAGCGGGCACAGCCGGCGACCTGATCACCTGCCGCCCCTTTGACGCCTCGCTGGAGCTGTTCAACCAGGGCCATCTGGCCTCGCTGAACGATCTTCCGGGCATGGAGAACTTCAGCGATGTGGCGAAGAGCGCCTGGCAGACGGATGACGGTGCGACGACTTTCTGCGTGCCGATGGCTTCGGTCATCCACGGCTTCATGTACAACGTGGACATCTTTAACGAGCTGGGCCTGGAAGAACCGGCGACCGTCGATGAGTTCATGGCCGTTCTGCAGGCGCTCGAAGAGAGCGAGTACATCCCGCTGGCGATGGGCACGGCCGACCAGTGGGAGGCGGCGACGATGGGCTTCCAGAACATCGGCCCCAACTACTGGAAGGGTGAAGAAGGGCGGCTGGCGCTGATCTCCGGTGCAGGAAAGTACACCGACCAGCCCTATGTGGATACCTTCGCGCAGCTCGCTGCCTGGGCGCCCTATCTGCCCGACGGCTACGAAGCGGTGAAGTATCCCGACGCACAGAGCCTCTTTACGCTGGGGCAGGCGGCCATCTACCCGACCGGCTCCTGGGAGATCTCGGTCTTTGAGCCGATGATCGACTTTGAGATGTGGGCATTCCCGCCGCCCGTCCCGAGCGAGGGCGATACCTGCTACATCAGCGACCACACCGACATCGCCCTGGGCATGAATGCCAATTCGCCGAACGCCGAAGCGGCGCGCACCTTCCTGGAATGGATGACCACGCAGGAATTCGCCGAGCTGTACACCAACCAGCTGCCCGGCTTCTTTACCCTTTCCAACCATGCGATCGAGGTAGAGAACGACCTGGCCCGTGAGTTCCTGAGCTGGCGCGAGCAGTGCGAAGAGACGATCCGCAACTCCTACCAGATCCTCTCCCGCGGAGAGCCGAACCTGGAGAATGAGCTGTGGCGGCTCAGCGCCGAAGTGATGAACGGCAACGTGACGCCGGAAGATGCGGCTGCCGAGATCCAGCAGGGTCTGGATAGCTGGTATACGCCCGGAGGCTAATCGCCTCCGCCACTGAGTAATCTGGCAGGAGCGGCCCCGCGCCGCTCCTGCCCCCATCATAGGAGACGCCCATGCAATCCTCGCCCGTGAGCAGGCGCTTCCCCTGGCACATCGTCGTTTTTCTGGCGCCCGCCGTCATCGTCTATACCCTTTTCATGATCTACCCGCTGCTCAATTCGCTGCGCCTCAGTTTCTTCACCAGGGTGGCGACAGAGCGGGTATTCGTCGGGCTCGACAACTACGTTACCCTGTTCACCAGCCCCAATTTCGCGCCGCAGTTTCGCAACGCCTTTGTCAACAACCTGGTGTTCTTTGCCGTGCATATGCTCGTGCAGAACCCCATCGGCCTGCTGCTGGCGGGCATTCTGGCGGCGCGGGTCAAGGGGCACGAGCTTTACCGCACTGTGCTCTTCATGCCCACGGTGCTCTCTGTCGTCATCATCGGCTTCATCTGGAACCTGATCCTCAACCCGCTGTGGGGCGTGTCGTCCTCGATTCTTGAGATGGTCGGCCTGGAGAGCCTCTATCGCCCCTGGCTGGGACTGGAAAGCTCGGCCCTGGTTACGGTGTCGCTGATCTCGGTCTGGCAGTTTGTCGGTATTCCGATGATCCTGTTCTACACATCGCTCATCGGCATTCCCGACGAGCTGACCGAGGCCGCGCGGGTTGACGGCGCCACGGCCTGGCAGATCTTCTGGCGGGTCAAGTTCCCACTGCTACTGCCCACCGTCGGCATCGTCGCCATTCTCACTTTCGTGGGCAACTTCAACGCCTTCGACCTGATCTACACGATGAAGGGGGCGCTGGCCGGTCCGAATTTTGCGACCGACATCATGGGTACCTTCTTCTATCGCACCTACTTTGGCCAGCAGCTCCAGCTTGGCAACGTGCATATGGGCGCCACCGTCGCCACGATGATGTTTTTGATCATCCTCGCCGGCGTGCTCGTCTATATGGTCTTCTGGCAGCGACGTATTACGTCGTACGAGCTATAGAACGGACTCGGCTGTTGGCTGACGAACCAGGGGAAAGAAACCTTATGGCTGCTATTACCCACCCACAAACGGACGAAGCGCACTGGCGCTCCCGGGCGCGCCTCCGCCTCTCGGGGCTGGTTCCCCATCTGGTCTTGCTGACCTACGCGACCATCGCCCTCTTCCCGATCATCATGATCGTCATGAACTCGTTTAAGAGCCGGCGCTCTATCTTCGGCCAGCCGTTTGCCCTGCCGGGCTCGGAGACCTTCGACCTGGTCGGCTACGAGACGGTCTTCTCGCGGGCCAGCTTCGAGACCTACTTCCGGAACAGCATCGTCGTCACTGGCGCTTCCCTGTTGCTGGTCTTGCTCATCGGCTCGATGGCGGCGTATGCGCTGTCCGAATACTCCTTCCGCGGCAACACCCTCATGGGCCTCTATCTGGCCCTGGGCATTATGATCCCCATCCGCCTGGGCACGGTCGGCATTCTGGAGCTGATGGTCGATTTCAGTCTGGTGAACAATCTCTGGGGGCTTATCCTTATCTACATTGCCCAGGGGCTGCCGCTGACCATCTTTATCCTGACCCAGTATATGCGCCAGGTGCCCAAAGAGATGAAGGACGCCGCGCGCATCGACGGCGCGAGCGAATACCGCATTTTTTCGCTGGTTCTGCCGCTCGTGCGCCCCGCTCTCGGCGCCATCGGCATCTTCACGATGATCCCGATCTGGAACGACCTCTGGTTCCCGCTGGTGCTCGCGCCAAGCAGCTCCACGGCGACCATTACGCTGGGCGTGCAGCAGTTCCTCGGCCAGTTTGTCAGCGACTGGAACGCTGTTCTGGCCTCCCTTACGCTGGCGATGATCCCGATTCTGCTGTTCTACATCCTATTTTCAAGGCAGATGATTCGCAGTATCACGGCTG
>JAAYYY010000005.1 GCA_012515125.1 Chloroflexota bacterium | reverse complement strand
GGAAGAGCCAGGCTGTATACCAGATACGAAAGGCCAGCGCCGCTGCCAGATAGCCGGCGAAGGCGTCGCCAATTGAACGCACCGCCGGGCGCCCGCGCCAGGTAACCCACAACAACCAGATGTAGAGTGCGGCGAGCGCGACAATCCCGGCGGCTCCCAGCACGTCGATGTCGAGCATGACGCCGTTACGTGCCGCTACCAACCAGAGCGCGGTGAGCGGCGAGAAGCCCGGCGCTTCCGAAGCCTCGCGCAACAGGCGCACCACCAGATCGACGGGTGAGCCAAAAGGAAGAAAGGCCAGCGCCGCGAGCAGGAAGCCGCCGGCGCCGGTTCCCAGCAGCAGACGCCGCCGCGCTCCCGAGTCCGTCTGCCCGCGCCACGTCTCGAGGAAGAGGAACGGCAGCGCCAGTAGGCCGATGAGTTTGGTCAGCGGGCCCAGCAGCGCGACCAGCAGCCCGGCGATAGGACGCCGCCGTCTCAGCAGGTCAACGCCCCATAGCAGCCAGAGCAGCATCAGCGCGTCGTTGTGGGCGTCCACGGCGAAAATGAACAGCAGGGCTGGATTCCAGGCCCACAGGACCGTTCGACCAGCCCGATCCCTGCCGGCGGGCTGCTGTCGCCAGATGAATACCGCGCTGCCCAAGTGCGCTGCCAGGGCCAGTCCTTTGAATAGCAGCAGGGCAGCAAGCAGGTTCTGCCCGCTGAGCACAGTAACGCCGGCCGCCGTGAGTTCCCAAACTGGCCCGTAAGGCGAGCTTTCGTCGGCCCACTCACCCGCTAGCGGCAGGTAGGGATCGTCGGGGAAGGCGCGGGGCGCCACGGCGAGCGGGTTTTCGTCGTACACCGTCATGAGCCGCCCGCGAATGAAGTAGCGGAAGATGTCATTTGCGTTAATCGGGTAGACGAACAGGAGGGGCAGCGCCAGTAGGAGCGAGACGCCGAGGATATGGACCAGCCGGAGGCCGGCCCGGCGCGCTGTGTGGTACGCCAGCAGGTAGAACAGGTAGAGAAGCGCGACCAGCAGCGCGTAGCCGAGCCCTTTGAGCAGGGTCGGCGTGAAGGTGAGCACATCGGCGAGCGGCACTGCATTGTAGTTGGGCAGCAGGGGGAAGATCAGGGGCAGCAGCAGATACAGCGCCAGGCTGAGCAGAATCCACAGCCAGACGGAATGGAGAAGCCGGCGAAGAGTGGGCATGTGTCCAGCGAGAACGGTCTAGCGGCGAATCCGGCCGTTGTATGCCTGGGGACGCACCACGTCCTCCTCAAGTGGAATGACCATGGTCACCGTCGTACCGGTCCCCGGCGTGGACTCGATGCGCAGCGAGCCGTTGATGCGCTCCGCACGCTCGCGCATATTGACCAACCCGAGGCTGCCCCGCTGGCTGTAGCTGCTGCTGACGGCGTCCACGTCAAAGCCCACGCCGTCATCCTGTACCTGGACGATGAACAGCTCCCCTTCGCGCCAGAAGCGCAGGTCAATTTGGTCGGCCTCGGCGTACTTGCGGGCGTTGCCCAGCGCTTCCTCGATGACGGAAAAGACGACGCTCTGAGCGCGCTCGTTGAGAATTTCCGTCTGCTCATCGCCGACCATCCGGACCTGCACATCGTCCGCCTCGTGGATCCGGTTGATGACCGTCTCGAGAGCGGCTGCCAGCCCTTCCGTTTCCAGGACGAGCGGACGCAGCGTAAAGAGCATCCCCCGAACCT
>JAAYYY010000170.1 GCA_012515125.1 Chloroflexota bacterium | reverse complement strand
GCCCTGCGCCGGCTGGAGAACAGCCTGACCTACCTCTATACCGACGGCACCCGCTACTGGTACGACACCCGGCCGACGGTCAACAAGCTGGCCCGCGACCTGGCCCAGGAGTTCCGCGCCGACCAGGTCAACCAGGAGATCATCGCCCGGCTGCGTCAGGTGCCCAAGCGCGGCGATTTTGCCGCCCACCACGTTGCCCCGCTCACCACCGGCGACGTGGCCGACGAAGACCGCGCCCGGGTGGTCGTCCTCCATCCTGACTACGTCCAGTGGCGCAGCACCTCCCCGACCGATGCCGAAGTTGAGGCGCTGGCGCTGCTCCAGAGCCGTGGCGCCGGGCAGCGCCACTACAAGAACATGCTCCTCTTCATCGCACCCGACCGCGAGGGCATGGATAACCTCCGCCAGGCGGTGCGCAACTACCTCGCCTGGCGGCAGATTGACGCGGAGGAGGAAGCCTACAACCTCGATGCCCAGCAGCGCAAGCAGGTCCGGCAGAGCCTGCGGAAAGACGAAGAGACGGTCGATCTGCGCCTGCGCGAAGCCTATAGCTGGCTGCTCGTGCCCGAACAACCGGAGCCGCTCGGCAAGATCGCCATCCGCGCCAGCAAGATCGGCGGCGACGACAACTTCTACGAACGCGCCGCTCGCCGTCTGCAGCAGGACGGGCTCCTCATCAAAGAGTGGTCGCCCGACATCCTGCGCATGGAGCTGGATAGCTACTACTGGCGCGAGGACAGGGGTTGGGAAGTGCGCCTGTCCGACCTGTGGGCTGATCTGGCAAAATACTGCTACTTCCCCCGCCTGCTCAACCGCGACGTGCTTCGCCGGGCCGTGGAGGACGGCGTGCGCCGCATCGACGCGCCCTTTGCCTACGCCACCGGCGCCGACGCCGAGGGTTGCCACACTGGCCTTGTCTACCGAAGCGGCGGTTCCATCTACTTTGACGAGCGCAGCCTGCTGGTCCATCCCCAACACGTCAAAGAGGCGACTGTGCCGGAGACTCTGGAAAGGGTAGAGTCTGGTGCGGCGCCAGTTCAAGACGGCGGACCCATCGCGCCCCCACGACCCGCGCCGCCACGACGCACCACGCGCTACTACGGCCGCGTCCCCCTCGACTCCCAGCGCGTCAACCGCGAGATCAGCACCATTGTCGAGGAAGTGCTGCAGCACCTTACCGGGCTGGTCGGCGCCGAGGTCGAAGTCACGCTGGAAATCAAGGCACGCCGGCCGGAAGGCTTCGACGAAGCGACCATACGCACCGTTAGCGAAAACAGCCGAACGTTGAAGTTTGAGCAGTTTGGGTTTGAGAAGGAGTAGATGTGGGCGAAGGGGGCTGCTGTCTACCGCGTATACCATCGGTTGCAGGGAAATACTGGTTACCCTCGTGCACTAATGCGTATTTTGTAGCGATACGGTTCCTATACGGCCAACTCAGCCCCAAGATCGATACTTCTGTCCATTCGCGGCCCTGGATATCATCCATGCTCGCTGAGTGACTAGTCAAAGAACGACGTGAGCTCCTCACTTCTCCGGCTGCACGATTAGTCTGGTGCCTCGCCTGACCCGCGCTAGCACTGGCTCTCCGGCCCTACTTGATGTTACAATCCCCTCACTCTTGTCCAGTCACCCCGCAGGACGCCCGTACTTGACTGCGTTCCTCAAACCAATCCTGGCCACACACTTCGCCTGGCTCGCCAACGAGCTGCAGGCCATTCCCCATTTCCGTGGCCAGCTCGCCGTCGGCGCCTGGGCCAACGACCACGGGCTGGCGGTCGGCTACCTCTCCTGGAGTCTCGACCACGATCCCGCCGCCGAGACCGTGGACCTCGTGCTCGCCGTCTCTGTGCCCACGCCTGCCGCCCGGCGCGCCGCTGTGACCTTCGACCTCCTCTGGTCCGATGGCTGGCTCATCGCCCAGTTCATCGACCAGGCGCTCTCGTTTGACTCCCCCGAAGCCTTAGCGGGGCAGCTGGACGCGCTCGTCGCCGGCCGGCGCGCCGTAGTGATAGAGACGATGGGTCGGGCGCTGGATGGCGAGCTGTAGTGTAGCCGCACGCCCGGCTTGCCGGATGCCCTGTCATTACTTCGGCCGCTGTCCAGCCAATCCGGTATGTTAAGTATGAGCCATTCATTACATGCCTTGACAGTTATATAACCAAGGCCGTATATTATGCTTATGACCGTCTACGAAGCGCTAGTCGAGCCCAACCGCCGCCAAATTCTTGACCTGCTTCGAGAGCGTCCGCGCTTTGTCGGCGAACTCGTCGATCTCCTGCAGATCAGCCAGCCTGGCGTCTCTAAGCACCTGCGTGTGCTGCGCAGGGCAGGGCTTGTTCGCGTTCGGCAGGAAGCCCAGCGCCGCAGGTATGAGCTGAGGCCAGAACCGCTGGCTGAGGTGGATCGCTGGCTGGCGGCATACCGCGATCTACTGGAAGAACGTTACAGCCGTTTGGACGAGCTGTTGGATGAGCTGCAGCAGCAGGAGGTTGCCGGTGAGCCAGAATAACCGCGCCGTCGTTTCGCTGCCGTCACAGAACGAAATCCTGATCACGCGCCTCTTTGCCGCACCGCGCGAGCTGGTCTTCCGCGCCCACACCGATCCACTGCTCATTCCCCGTTGGTGGGGGCCGCGCGACACCACCACGATCGTCGATCATATGATGGAAGAGGGCCTGCAGGAGTCGTACGTGCGGCTGGACGAGCTGTTCGCCAGCCAGCAGGCCGCAGCGTCCTGATGCCGGCCGAAGCCCCTTTCCTATCCGTTGCCTAACCAGTTCGTTCAGCTCAATGGAGATAGACGATGCACACAGTTACTTCCCGGGACGGCACAATAATCGCCTATGACCGGATGGGCGATGGCCCGCCGTTGATCCTCGTCGGCGGCGCCTTCGAGCAGCGCGCCGCGAACTTCGAAACCGCTCGTCTGGCGGCGCTGCCTCTGCTAACAGAGCAGTTCACCCTCTATCACTACGACCGGCGCGGCCGTGGCGATAGCACCGATACCCTGCCCTATGCCCTGGACCGCGAGATTGAAGACATTGCCGCGCTGATCGATGAAGCAAGCGAGCCGGCGTTCCTCTTCGGTATCTCCTCCGGCGCAGCCCTGGCGCTTGAAGCCGCTCTCAGCCTCGGCGACCGGATCAGGAAGGTAGTCCTCTACGAGCCGCCGTACACCGTGGATGAAGACGGCCGGCAGAGATGGCAGCGATACCGCCTGGAGCTTGACAAGATGCTTGAGGACGACCGGCGCGACGATGCGGTGGCCCACTTCATGATGCTCGTCGGAGCCACACCCGAGGACGTTGACGAGGCCCGCCGTTATCCGGTCTGGCCCATGTTTGCCTCCATTGCCCCCACGCTCGCTTACGATGCCGCAGCGATCGGCGATGGCCCGGTCCCCGTCGAGCGCGCCGCTCGCCTGACCGTGCCCGCGCTTGTCGTGACCGGCAGCGAAACCTATCCCTTCATGCACGTCAGCGCCGATACGCTGGTCTCGGCCCTGCCTCATGGCCGGCGCCTTACGCTGGAAGGCCAGACGCATGAGGTTGCCGCCGAGGCGCTGGCGCCCGTCCTCGTCGACTTCTTCAATTCTGGCGAGCTCGCCTGACCGCTGCCACGCCGCCTGCCATCGGACCTTGTCCCCCACTGCGCAGGTCATTATACTGTGATCCAGCCGGATCCTACCTCGCTGCACAACCCATCCACGCCAGTCAATGTTCCAACGTGCTTCCGCCCGCGATTCGGATTGACGACCGGTCAATGCTTTTTTCCCGGTGAAAGGAGGACTGACCATGACTGCCGATTCAGCAGAGGCCTTTGCGTTGGGCCAGGACGAGATTGCCGCTCTGCGTAAGCAACTGCGCGGACCGCTCTTGCTGCCCGGCGAACCTGCCTATGACGAAGCCCGTTCGGTCTGGAACGCCATGATCGACCGCCGCCCGACCCTCGTCGCTCGCTGTCTCGACGTGGGCGACGTTGTCACCGCCGTCAACTTCGCCCGCGACCACAACATTCCGCTCTCGGTCAAGGGTGGGGGCCACAACATTGCCGGCCTGGCAGTTGGCCCTGGCCTGCTGCTCGACTTCTCGCTCATGCGTGAGGTCCAGCTTGATCCTGCGGCGCGTACGGCACGCGCTGCGGCCGGTTGCCTTCTGAGCGACGTGGACCAGGCGACTCAGGTCTACGGTCTGGCCGCCCCGCTCGGCTTTGTCTCCACCACGGGCATTGCCGGCCTGACCCTGGGCGGCGGCTTCGGCTACCTCACCCGCCGCGCAGGCTGGACCTGCGACAATCTGCTCTCCCTGAACGTCGTCACGGCGACCGGTGAAATCGTGGTCGCCAGCGCAGAGGAAAATCCAGACCTCTTCTGGGGATTGCGCGGCGGCGGCGGAAACTTCGGTGTGGTCACCAGCTTTGAGTATCGCCTCTACCCGGTCGGGCCGGAGATATACGGGGGCATCCGTTTCTGGCCTGCGGAGGACGCCCCTGCCGTACTGGATCTGTATCGTACCCTTGTCGCCTCGGCCCCACCGGAGCAGGTCTGCGTGGCCTTTCTCCGATTTGCCCCGCCCGCTCCCTGGTTGCCGCCCGAGATACACTTCAAGCCAGTCGTCGGCATCCTGATCTGCGATACGGGACCGCTGGCCGATGCTGCCGAACGAGCCGCTCCCATCAAAAGCTTTGGCGCGCCGCTGGGCGACGTGCTCCAGCCCCGCACTTACCTCTCGCAGCAAAGCCTGCTCGACGCAACCCAGCCACCCGGCCGGCGCAACTACTGGAAATCCGAATATCTACCCCGGCTTGAGCCGGCGCTGCTGGAAAGGGCGATCGCCCACGCCCGCCGGATGGTCTCGCCCTACTCAGCCATTATCCTCTTTCCCATTGGCGGCGCCTTGAATCGGCTACCGGAGGGCCACTCTGCCGCAGGTAATCGTGACGCCGCCTTCGCCCTCATCATTGCCTGCGCCTGGGAGGATGCCGCTGCCGACGCCGACAATATCAGCTGGGTCCGCTCTACCTGGCGCGATCTGCGCGCCTTCTCCACCGGTGGCACCTACGTCAATTTCCTCACCGCCGAGGAAGGGGAAGAGCGTATCCGCGCCGCTTATGGACCTAACTACGCTCGCCTTGTCGAGGTGAAGCGCCGCTGGGACCCGGAAAATCTCTTCCACACAAACAAAAACATCGTCCCGCGTCCCGCTTAGCTGCGCTTCCGGCCGGCGCATTAGCCCATTCCGAACGGGGCTTGCCCGCCACTTCACAGCGCGCATAATCACCCTATGCGCCTCCTGCGGCTCCTACTGCCCTTGTTGCTGCTGGTCACGGCCTGCGCAGGCTCTGATCCCACGCCGGCGACCACGACGCCAACCCGCACCGCCACGCCGGAGATTGGCATCTCGCTCGTGACCCGCGCCCCGGCGACCGTCGCCATCGTACGTACCACGCCCACCGCCCTGCCCACTGCGACTGCCACGCCTACGCCGACGCCCATCATCTACACCATCGCCGAAGGCGACACGCTGCTTGGCATCGCTATCGATAACCTGACCACCGTAGACGAGATCAAAGCGCTCAATCCCGGCGTTGTGCCTGAGCTGTTGCAGATTGGCTCCCAGCTCCAGCTCCCACCGCCGGCGACGGCAATCTTCCAGGGCACGCGGAGCACGCCCATCCCGCTGCAGGTCGTCGTCGATCAGGTCAACTTCTACCGCACGCCCGTCGGCAGCCTCTGGGTGCTGGGCGAGGTTGTCAACGAGGGAGAATTCGCCGCCGCCGACATCCAGGTGCAGATCGACTTTCCCAGCGGCGGCCAGTCGCTTGCCATTCCGGCCTGGGTCCAGCCGCCGCTCCTGCCCGCCGGGGACCGGGCTCCCTTCGCCGCCCTCGTGCGCGAGGCGCCCGAGTCAGAGTCCATGCCTGCTGTCTCCATTGTGGGCGGCGCGCCGCTGCTCGACGCCGGCAGCCATTACCTCGACTTGGCGTCCGGGGTGACGGAAGCTACCATTGAGGACGACTACGTGAGCCTGACCGGCACAATTACCAACACTGGTGAGCTGACCGCCAACACGATCTCGGTGGTCGCCATCTTTTACGATTCGCAGGGCCGGGTTTCGGGTTATAGTCAGCAGCAGTTACCGGGACCGTTGCCGCCGGGCGAGACGGCGCCTTTCGCCCTCGACGGCACGCCACCCGGCGCTCCCGTCGTTGAGTACCGACTGCTTGTGCAGGGGCTGGCGGAAACGCCGGCAGCCGCTCCTTAAAGGAACTCTATGTTTTTTCGTGCAGTGTTGCGCGGCCTGCTCAGCTTGGCTTTATTCCTTCTTGGCTCGAAACGGGTGACGGGCTATGAGCACGTCCCGGCGAGTGGACCCTTTATTGTCGTTACCAATCACATGAGCGTTGCCGACGCGCCGCTCCTATTTCTCGTCTTTCCCCATTTGCGGCTGCGTTTTTTCGCCGGCGAAAAGTGGGAGCGCCACATTATCTTCGGCCCAATCATGAAGGCCGTCGGCGCCATCTACATTAATCGTGGCGAGGTTGACCGCCGCGCCCTGCGCGAAGCGCTCAACGCCCTGGCGTCAGGTTCAGTCTTTGGCCTGGCACCGGAGGGCACTCGGAGCCGCGTGCGCCACCTCATCGAGGCCAAAGAAGGGGCCGCTTATCTCGCCAGCCGGGCGCAGGTGCCCATATTGCCGATGGGCGTGGTCAATACCGACGTGATCTGGGAGAACGCCCTGCGCCTGCGCCGCACACGCCTTGAGGTGCACATCGGCAAGCCTTTCACCCTGCCCGTCGGCAAGCGCGCCAAGGGACCGGAGCTGGAGGCCGCCACCCATCTCATCATGGTGCACATTGCCAGCCTTTTGCCGGAGCGCTATCACGGCGCCTACGCAGATAGCCCCGCCCTCGCTGCCCTGCAGCGTGGCGAAGACCCCTGGCCCTACTGCCTGGCTGTAGCCCGAAACCGGGAGCCCGAGCCGGAGCCAGCCCCACCAACCGAACAGCCATGAAGGCAGTCGTCCTGCGCCAGCACGGCACCCTCGAAGACCTCGCCTATGTTGACCTGCCGGCGCCCGAGATCGGGCCGGACGAGGTCTTGCTGGAAGTAAAGGCCGCCGCCCTCAACCGGCTCGACCTCTGGGTCGTCGAGGGATGGCCTGGATTGCGCCTGGACTTCCCCCACATCCTCGGCAGCGACGGGGCGGGCGTCATAGCCGCCGTTGGCGAGCAGGTTGAAGGCTTCCAGGTAGGCGACCGCGTCGTCGTCAACCCCACGCTGAGCTGTGGTCGCTGTGACTTCTGCCGGGCCGGCCGGGAGAACCTCTGCGACGAGTTCAAGATTATAGGCGAGCACGTGCCCGGCTTTTTTGCGCAGCTCGCCGCCGTCCCCGCCCGCAACCTGCTCGCATTGCCCGACCACGTCAGCTTTGCCGAGGCTGCCGCCGCCTCGCTGGTCTTTGTCACCGCCTGGCACATGCTCGTCGTCGCCGGCCGGCTGCGCGCCGGAGAGGACGTGCTTGTCGTCGGGGCGGGCGGCGGCGTGAACAGCGCCGCCATCCAGATTGCCCGGCTGGCCGGCGCGCGGCACATCTACGTCGTCGGCTCCACGGCTGCCAAGCTGGCCCAGGCCGAAGCACTCGGCGCGGACGCGCTCATCAACCGCAGCGAAGGCGACTGGGGCCGGGCGCTCTACGCCGCAACCGGACGGCGCGGCGTGGATGTCGTCGTCGATAACGTCGGCGCCGCAACCTTCCACACCTCCCTGCGCTCCTTGAAGAAGGGCGGCCGGCTGCTTACCGTCGGCAACTCCACCGGCCCGCGCTTCGAGCTGGACAACCGTTATCTCTTTGCCAGACACCTGACCATCATCGGCAGCACCATGGGCACGCAGCGCGACTACGAGACGGTCATGGGCCTTCTCTTCGCCGGCCGGCTGCAGGCGGTAGTCGATACCGTCTACCCGCTCTCCGAGGGCGTCGAAGCGCTGCGCCGTCTGGAGCGCGGCGACGTGGCCGGCAAGCTCGTCCTCGAGCCCTGACGCCTGACCCCTTTATACCCCAATCTGTACCCGGCGTTATATCCATGTCTATTGTGCCGCCTGCTGCGCAATGGTATCTCTTGTTGTCATGGGACAGGAAGCCAGTCACATTCTCCGCCTCAGTGATGATCCCCGGGCCGCGGCCCGCGCAGCCCGCTTGCGCTACGTCGCCGACGAGCAGCCGGGCATTGTGCGCCGCCGCCAGGGACGGGGCTTCACCTATCTGGATCCAGAGGGCAACCGCATCACCGACCCGGAGGCGCGGGAGCGCTTCGAGGAGCTGGCCATTCCGCCCGCCTGGACAGACGTCTGGATCAGCCCGCACGAGAACGGGCACATCCAGGTGACCGGGCGCGACGAGAAGGGGCGCAAGGTCTACATCTACCATCCCCGCTGGGAAGAGCTGCGCAACGAGACGAAGTTCAACCGCATGCTGCATTTCGGCGAGGCGCTGCCCCGCCTTCGCGAGCAGATTGACGCCGACCTGCGCCGGCGGAACATGTCGCGCGAGCGGGTGCTTGCCACCGCCGTCCGCCTGCTCCAGCAAACCCTGATCCGCGTGGGTAACGAAGAATATGCCCGGAACAACAACTCCTACGGCCTCACCACGCTGCGCGACGAGCACGTGGATGTGAATGGGTCGAACCTGCGTTTTGAGTTCCGCGGCAAGAGCGGCAAGATGCAGAGTGTAGATGTGCACGACCCGCGTGCAGCGCGAGTGTTGCGCCGACTCCGGGAGCTGCCGGGACAGCACCTCTTCCAGTATGAAGACGACGAGGGAGACCTGCACGAAGTCACCTCTGACGACGTGAACGACTACGTCCGCGGGATCGCCGGCGAGCCCTTCACCGCCAAGGATTTTCGCACCTGGGGCGGCACCGTCCACGCAGTTCGCGTCCTGCAGGAGATGGGCGAGGCCGAGGATGAGATGCACGCCGAAAAGAACGTTGTCGCCCTCTTCAAGCAGGTGGCCGAACAGCTGGGCAATACACCTGCCGTCTGTCGCGACTATTACGTGCATCCCTGCGTCCCTGACTGCTACCGCCAGGGCACCTTCTTCACGCTCGGTGCTGAAGCCCGGCCCACACCCGAAGAAGAAGAGTGGTTGGACCGGGAAGAACAGCTCGCCCTCCATTTACTCCGCCAGCACGTCAACGGCGGCTGAGCAGGCAGGCCGGAGGGCTGTTACTCCCGCAAGATGCGGAGGTAAAGTTGACCGATCAGCAACT
>JAAYYY010000169.1 GCA_012515125.1 Chloroflexota bacterium | reverse complement strand
CGTTCTCCCAGCCGAGGGCGCCGAGCACGGGCATGGCGATGGTGCAGCGCCAGCCGCTGCCGCAGTAGGCGACGATGGGCGATGAGCGACAGGAATAAGATGGACCTTTTCATGTGAACAATCTCCTCCACAACAGTTCAAATCAGGGCGACGTCAGGGTGGGCGTCACGTTCAGAGTTGAGGTAATCGGCGCAGTAGACGTGAGCGACATCGTCGCCGTAATAGGAAGCGTGGACGTAATCGGCGCCGGTATCTCGTCGACGATAACCGGAAGGTTGGCCTCCAGCTCTTCCGGGTAGACCTTGTCGACGGTGAGGAACAGGGATTCCTGACCGTGGCAGGCGTCGCAGGAGGCGTTTTGCGGTGTCTGTCGCTGGATGTTGTGCGGCGTGGCGTAGGCCCGCGTCGGCAGAGCGTTGAAGTTAGGCAGCAGGTTATCGCCGTAGTAGTCGAAGTTGGTCTCCGAAATGGGCACGTGGCGCACGGGCACATAGTCGTAGGGCCGGTCGAAGCTCTTGCGCGCGTTGCGGCCGATGAGGAACGTCATATACGAACCGTCGGTGGCGTAGAACGGGTTGCCGGTCGTCTCGCTGATGGCGACGTGACAGCCGTCGCAGCTCGTGTAGGCGACGGAGTGGCAGACCTGGCAGGAGAGGCCGCCGCCGACGCCGTTGGGCTGGCTGACGTGGCACTCGCCGCAGGTGGCGTGGCAGCTCGCACAGTGGTTGCCGAAGGCTTCGGCCAGCTGCTCGTGCCCTTCAGGGGCGCTGCGGGCGTCGAGCACGGTCCAGTAGCCGGCGAGCGTGCTGTGCAGGCTGTTCTGGGCCATGGTCACGGTGTTCGGGTGGCAGTCGCCACAATATGTCTCAGGGTCGGCGCTGGGGTTGGCCAGCAGGCCGTTGTGCGCGGTCTCTTTGTCGGCGGCCTGCTCGCCCCCGTGGCAATCCGTGCTGGCGATGGTGCCGCGCACGGTGCTCGGGTAGCTCGCGCCGTCTACGAGTACTTTTTCCCAGGGCTCCAACGGAGCCACAGAACCGCCTCAGCCTTCCCCTTCGTTTTCGCTGATGACCTCTTCCTCGGGGGAAGCGGTGCGAATGAGCATCTCTTTGTCGGTGTGGCAGCGCAGACATTCGTCCACGCTCTCACTCTCGGCGGTGGGCTGCTCGGGGAGGATGGCTGCTTCCGATGGCGCGGGGGTCAGGGCTTCCTCGTCTACGTGGGCCACTTCGGCCGTGGGCGCGGCGCCGGTCTGGGGCTGCTGTTCGCCGCAGCCGGCCAGCCAGAGCAGGCCGAGAAGCAGGAGGATGGCGGTCAGGGTTTTGCTGGCGGTGATGAAACGCACAACTCACTCCTTCGCAAAGGGATTCGTGAAGAAATTCACTATCAGCATAAAGGCAGCCTGGGCAAAATCAATGGCAAAGGCGGGTTTTGCTTATAGGTTTTGCGTTGGAAGGCCATAAGCAAATCCAATCGCTGCCGGCCGCTATCATCTTGTGTCGCTAATCCTTTTTGTTACAATATTCACAAGCGCCAGGAGGCCATACCATGTCTGACACGCACCGGCTCCACATTTTCCTCGTCGCCACCGAGACGCTGAACTTCAGCGAGGCGGCCCGGCAGCTACATATGACCCAGCCCAGCGTCAGCCAGCACATCCGGGCCCTGGAGCAGCAGTTCGACCAGCAGCTCTTCTACCGCTGCGGGCGCTACGTCGAGCTGACCCCGGCGGGCAGGCGGCTGGCCGAGCTGGCCGGCGACTTGATGGAGCGCTGGACGCAGATCGAAGAGGAGATGGAGTCGCTGAAGGGCGAGGTGACGGGCCACCTGATGGTCGGCTGCAGCACCACGCCCGGCAAATACATCCTGCCGCCGCTGCTGGCCCAGTTCCACCGCCGCTACCCGAAGGTCAGCATCGCCTGCTACGTCGCCCCGCAGGCACACGCCTTGCAGATGTTGTGCGACGGCGAAGTCCATTTTGCCCTGGCGAGCGCGCCGCACATCTGCCACAGCGACGTGGAGTTCCGGCCATTCATCATGGACCCCGTCGAGCTGATCGTGCCCATCTCCCACCTCTGGGCGGCGCGCGGCGTCATCGAGCCGCACGACCTGCTGGCGGGCAGCTTCATCACGCGCGAGCCGCAGTCGGGCACGCGGGAAGCCGTGCGCGAGGCGCTGGCCGGCGTGGGCATCGCCGAGAACGAGCTGGCGACCTTCCTCACGCTGGGCAGCTCGGAGGCCATCGCCATGGCGGTGGAGGAAGGGCTGGGCGTGGCGTTTGTCTCGCGCATTGTCGCCCGGCGGCTGGCGGGGTCGCGGGTGACGCCGGTCCGCGTGCGCGGGCTGACCATCGAGCGCGAGATTCACTTTGGGCGGCACACGCGCCGGCCTACAACCCGGGCGCAGGCGGCCTTCTGGGAGCATTTCTGGGCCGGAGTGGACACCCTTCCGGCCGAGCTGGAGGCCGTGAGCCACTAAGCACGTAACCAGGGAATTATCAATGAAGCCTACAATCTATCCCAACCGCAAGGCATACAGAGGGTGGCTCGCGTTGGCCGCGCTGCTCCCCGTGCTGCGCGCTCGCCGCGGCGGGCGCGCAGCCGGCGCAGGCGGCCCCACCCCACCAGGGCGGCGCGCCGGCCGAGGGCGAGACGGAAACCGCAGCGCCGGAGAGCGCCGCCCAGTGCCAGGAGTGCCACCTGGACATTGCCAGCCACTGGACGGACAGCGCCCACGCTCACGCCTACGACGACCCGGTCTTCCAGCAGCGCTGGGCGGCGATGGGCCGGCCGGACGATTACCTGAACTGCCACACGACGAACTTCCAGCCGGCGACCGGCGAGTTTGACGCCGACGGCGTGGGCTGCATGCAGTGCCACGACCCGCACAGCCAGGGGCCGCTCTTCGCCGACGCCGACGAGATGTGCCTGAACTGCCACGCGGATTCGATGGGCGATTACCTGGAAGACCTGCACGTCAGCCAGGGGATCGGCTGCGTGGATTGCCACGCCCCGGTCATCCCGCCCGACCCGCTGCCCGACGACGGCATTGTGCCCACGGGCCACGCCTTCGACATCACTCCGGCGACGTGTGCGGCCTGCCACACGGACGCGCTGCACGCCGGCTTCTCGCGATTCTGGTGCTGGAAGTGCTGCCCATCGTCCTGGAGAGCCACTTCTTTGACCGCTGGCCCCGGTTGCGCACGATCAGCCGCCACCTGCACAAACTGACGCCGGTGCTGGCGGTGGCGGGCATGGGTCTATCGCTGCTCCACCAGTCGTCGCTGGGGGCGACCTACGCCGTGCTCTCCGGCCGGGCGATATGGTTCAAGCCCTCGCTGCCGATCCTCTTTATCCTTTCGGCGCTGGCGGGCGGCGTCTCGCTGACCCTGCTGGCGACCATCGTCGTCGCCCATTTTCGCGGGCGGCGGCTGATCAGCGAGAACCTGCAGGCGGAAATCGCCCGCTACATTGGGTTGGCGACGGCGGGCTACCTCTACCTGAAGCTGTGGGACTGGGCGGCGACCTCCTACTACAGCCACGCGCCGGAGACGGCGGACGCGCTGGCGCGGCTCAACCTGACGACGCCCTACACGCGCACCTTCTGGGGCATCGAGGTCTTGCTGGGCGCAGTCATCCCGGCGGCCATCCTGCTGAACGCACGCACGCGGCGCAACGAGCGGGCGCTGCTGGCCTTTACACTGGGGGTGCGCTATCTGCCGCTCTTTCCGCGGCGGTCTGAATTGTCTGAACTGTGATTCGTCTGATTGATTGATAGACTATGATGGAACTCATGGGGAAATCATAGTCCATCAAGTAATCAGCGTAATCACAGTTCAGACAGCCTCCGCTCCGCCAGCCAGCGCGTGGCGAAGTCAACGGCGGGGCGCTGGTGGAAGAGGCGGGCTGTTGCCGAGCCAACTTTACCAATCGTAACGGGCAGGGCGCGCTCCATCTCCTCGCCGATTTGCGGGAAGGGGTCGGCGTCGAGGTCCACGTCCTCCCACCACACCCAGCGCCGCTCGCCGTCCACGAAGATGGGCGCCCCCTCGCGCTTGCGCGGCGCGCCGGGAGCGCGGTATTCGGCGAGGTGGAAGCTGGTGTTTCTGTCGTAGCCGACGCCGAGGAGCAGAACGTGGCCGTCGAGGTCGTAGATGCGGGCCAGCGGCGAGCTTTCGCCGAACATGTTTTCCAGCGTGTGGCCGGCGGTGATGCGCTCCGCGTGGCGGCCCCAGGCGGCAAAGCTGACGCCCGGATGGTTGCTGCGAAGGACACCGGGCCAGGTGCGGAAGCTCTCGGCGATGCGGCCCATGCCCCGCGTCGGCGTGATGCGCGGGTCGAAGGCGGGCATCGTGGCGCGGATTTCGTCCACCCACTCTGGCGGCACGGGCGGGTTCATCCACTCGGCCGGATCGGAGAGGTCGCCGCTGTGGGCGGGCATGACGAGCGTGCCGGCCGGCGTGAGCACATCCTGCAGCGCCTGGACGACGGCGACCGGGCCGCCGTTGACCCAGCCGAGGGCGCTGAGCGAGCTATGGACGAGCAGGACCATACCCGGCTCGACGCCGAGGGCGCGCAGGTCGTCGGCGAGGCTGGCGCGGGTGCGTGGTGTGGGGGTGTTGGCGATGAGGTTGGCTTCGGACATGGCGCGGTTCCTATGATGAATGGTTCGACGCTAGAGATTCGGCGGTATAATTGTAACTGAGACGGTGGAGTGTGGACAGGCGAGCTATCCCCATCCCCTACAATGGGCGGGCTGGAGAGCGAGGGAGATTGATGAAGATCGGTGAGTATGACGTGTTGATTATCGCGCCGCACGGCGAGCAAGAGCTATGCGCCGAGGTCCGGCAGGACGACCGGCAGGTGGCGAAGGTCTCGATTCGCGAAGGTCAGCCGGCGATTGCGATTAGCCCCAACCACGACGAGCAGGAAGCCTGGACAATCGAATACCGCACCTTCCGGCAGATCGTCCAGGCGCTTGACGATTTCCTGTTTTCTGCCGGCTATCCGGTCGAGGTGGACGGACGAGAGCCGTAGGGCGGGCCTGGCGGCGGGTTGCAAACTCGCCCCTACTCGTCCTCCTGCCAGGACGGAGGGCGCTTCTCCAGGAAGCTGCTCATCCCTTCGCGCCCTTCGTCGCTGGCGCGGCGCCGGGCGATAAGCTGGCTGGTCAGGGAGCGCATGTCGGCGCGGCGGGACCACGCCACTTCGCGGATGAGGGCCTTGGCGTCGGCCTGCGCGCCGGGGGCCGCCTGGAGCAGCGCCGCAACCCGCTCGCGCACCGTCTCGTCCAGCGCGGCTTCGTCGGGCGCGACGTGGTGGACGAGGCCGATTTCGCGGGCGCGGGCGGCGGAGAAGCGCTCGCCGGTCAGGAACAGTTCGCGGGCGGCGGAGGGACCGATCTTAGCCAGCACAAACGGGCTGATGACGGCGGGCAGGATGCCCAGCCGCACCTCGCTGAAGGCAAAGACGGCGCGCTCGACGGCGACGGCGATGTCGCAGCAGGCGACGAGGCCCACGCCCCCGCCGATAGCCGCGCCGTTGATGCGCCCGACGACAGGCCGGGGGCAGCCGTTGACGGCTTCCATCAGATCGTAGATGGCCTCGCCGTCGGCCACGTTCTCCGCGAAGGTATAGTCGGCGGCGGCGCGCATCGCGGCGAGGTCGGCGCCTGCGCAGAAGCTGCGGCCCGCGCCGGTCAGCACAACCACGCGCACGGCATCATCCTCGCCGAGCCGCTGGAAGGCAACCGTCAGATCGGCGATCATCTCCGGCGTGAGGGCGTTGTGGCTGTCGGGCCGGTTGAGGGTGACGGTAGCGACGCCGTGGCTGGTTTCGATGGTGATCATGATGGCTGTCCTGAACTGTGATTAAGATGATTCACGTGATGGCCTATGGGATGGCCTATGATTTGCCAGCACGTTCAATCATAGTCCATCAGGGCAATCATTCAAATCACAGTTCAGAAAAGCGCCAATGAAAAACGCCCCGCAATGGCAGCATTGCGGGGCGCAGGACTCAAATCGTCTGCATCTGGGTAGGGGCAGGTTTGAAACCTGCCCCTACCGAGTGGCAAAGGGGCTAATCCCCCGGAACGAGGGCGCCGTCGGCCTCTACGGGGGCCGGCTCCTCGTTCATCAGTTGCTCGAACTCGTGCCGGTCCAGCGTCTCGGCCTCCATTAGGCGGTTGACGAGGCGGACGAGCCGGTCGTGGTTGGTGCGGATGATGTCGCGGGCGCGCTCGTAGTTGCGGTCGAGGATGATGCGCACCTCGCGGTCGATGAGCTTGGCCGCTTCCTCGCTGTAGTCGCGGGTCGTGGACAGCTCGCGGCCCAGGAAGACGTTGCCGGTGTCGTCGCCGTAGGTTCGCAGACCGAGCGACTCGCTCATGCCGTACTTGGTGACCATCGAGCGGGCCATGCTGGTGGCCTGCTTCAGGTCATTGGAGGCGCCCGTCGTCACCCGGCCGAAGAAGATCTCTTCCGCCGCCCGCCCGCCGAGGGCCATGGCGATGCGGTCTTCAAAGTGGCCGGTGTGGAAGGTCATCCGGTCTTCGGGCAGCGGCATGACGTAGCCACCGGCGCCGCCGCGCGGGATGATCGTAATCTTCTGCACCGGGTCGGTGTGCACCAGGAAATGGCTGACGATGGCGTGCCCGGCCTCGTGGTAGGCGGTCACTTCCTTGTCTTCCTCGCTGATGACGCGGCTCTTGCGCTCTGGCCCCATGACGACGCGGTCGAACGCTTCCTGCATCTCCAGGCGGGAGATAACCGTCTTGTTGCGGCGGGCAGCGTAGATGGCGGCCTCGTTGATCAGGTTCTCCAGGTCGGCGCCGGAGAAGCCGGCGGTCAGGCGCGCCGTCTCGGCGAGGTCCACTTCGGGAGCCAGTGGCTTGCCCCGGGCGTGAATCTCGAGGATATCCTCGCGCCCTTTGATGTCCGGCAGATCGACGATGACCTTGCGGTCGAAGCGGCCGGGGCGCAGCAGCGCCGGGTCGAGCACGTCGGCGCGGTTGGTGGCGGCGATGACGATGACGTTGGTCTCGTTGGAGAAGCCGTCCATCTCCACGAGGATCTGGTTCAGCGTCTGCTCGCGCTCGTCGTGCCCGCCGCCGAGTCCGGCGCCACGCTGGCGGCCTACGGCGTCAATCTCGTCCACGAAGACGATCGAGGGGGCGTGTTCCTTGGCCTTGTTGAAGAGGTCGCGCACGCGGCTGGCGCCGACGCCGACGAACATCTCCACGAACTCAGAGCCGGAAATGTGGAAGAAGGGAACCCCGGCCTCGCCGGCGATAGCGCGGGCCAGCAGCGTCTTGCCGGTGCCGGGCGGGCCGACCATGAGCACGCCCTTGGGGATGCGGGCGCCCACCTGCACGAACTTCTCCGGCTCGCGCAGGAACTGGACGATCTCCTGCACCTCTTCCTTGGCTTCCTCGACGCCGGCAACGTCGTCAAAGGTGACGGTCGGCCGGTCTCCGTCGTTGATGTTGCGGGCGCGGCTGCGACCAAAGCCGAAAATGTTGTTGCCGCCACCCTGCATCTGGCGGAAGCTGCGGCTGAAAATCCACAACAACAGGAGCACGGGGATGAGCGTCAGGCCGATACTGAAGAGCGCATTCCAGCTTGATTGGTCGTCAACCTCATAGGAGAAGTCGCGCTGCTCCAGCGGCACCTGGTAGCGGTCGAGCGTTTCCATGAAGCCGACGCCGTTCTCTTTTGTCGAGCCGTAAACCGTGCCGTTTTGGAGAGTCACTTCGAGCCGCTCACCTGTGACGACGATGCTCTCCACGCGCCCCTGCTCGACGAGGCGCACGACACGATCCAGCGGGATTTCCTCCGGGGCATTGACCCGGCGGCTGAGGAATAGCTGCAGGCCGAGAATAATGGCCAGAATAGCCAGTATCCAGGCCCATGCCGGGATCGTCGGACGGGGATTGGGTCTATCATCCATGGTCGTTCTTTATCCTTTCACACGCTGACAAGGAGCGTTCCGGTATAGGCACCCTCGCCCGCTACCGGCACGAATACCTGGCAGCATGAAACGGGGCAAGCTAAAATCCGACCCAATTATAGCCCCATACTGTTGGAACACTATTAATATTAGCTAGGAGCCGCGATATATGGACGAAAGGGCGCGGACTTGCTGTTCGGCGTGGTAGCTGCTGCGTACAAGCGGGCCGCTCTCGACCCAGCGGAAGCCCATCTCCAGGCCGATGCGCTTGAACTCGGCGAACTCGTCCGGCGTGTAGTAGCGCTCGATGGGCAGATGTTTCTTGCTCGGCTGTAAATACTGGCCGATGGTGAGGATGTCTACTTTGAGGTTGACCAGGTCGCGCATCACCTCCACCACTTCGTCGAACGTCTCGCCGAGGCCGACCATGATGCCGCTCTTGGTGAGCACGTCCGGCTCCATGCGCTTGGCGTTGCCAAGCGTCGCCATCGCCCACTCGTAACGGTCCTGCGGCTGCACCTTGCGGAAGAGGCGCGGCACCGTCTCGACGTTGTGGTTGAGGATTTCGGGCCGGGTATCCATGACGGTTTTCAGCGCGGCCTCGCTGCCCTTAAAATCGGGGATGAGCACTTCGATGGAGCAGCCGGGCTGGACCTCGCGGATGCGCTGGATGAGCAGGGCGAAGATGGGCGCGCCGCCGTCCTTGCGCTCGTCACGGTTGACGGACGTGATGACGACGTGGCGCAGGTTCATCTGCCGCACGGCCTGGGCGACGCGCTCCGGCTCTTCCCAGTCCAGCGGGGCGGGCCGGCCGGTCTTGATGTCGCAGAAGCCGCAGCTCCGCGTGCAGGTGTCGCCCATGATGAGGAAGGTAGCCGTGCCGGAGCCCCAGCATTCGCCGATGTTGGGGCACATCGCCTCTTCGCAGACGGTGTGCAGCTTCTTACTGCGCATCAGCTCTTTGAGGAAGTCGTAGCTCTCGCCGTGCGGGGCACGGACCTTAATCCAGTCGGGCCGGCGGCGCGGGCGCGCTGGGGTGGTGTTATCGCTATTTACTTCGATGGAATTCAGGTCGATTTGCGTCATCTCTCACCTGTAGGGGCGGGTTTGAAACCCGCCCGTACACAATATGTAGCGCGATTTTCCAAATCGCGTCCCGCTCCGCATACAGGAGCGATTTTGAAAAATCGCTCTACGGGACAAGCGGTCATCAATATGTAGCGCGATTTTACGCCTCTTGGGGGGCGGGGACAAACAGCGTGCGGCGGTTGAACTGCTGCGCAAAGGCTTCGCTAACGATCGGGACGAGATCGGGCAGCGCGGGCGCTTCGCCACGCAGGGCGGCGATGCTGGTCACGCCGTGCTCGGCGATGCCGCAGGGGATGATGCCCGCGAAATGGGCGAGGTTCGGCGCGACGTTGAGGGCGAAGCCGTGGCTGGTGATGCCCCGGCTGCTGACCTTGACGCCGATGGCGGCGATCTTCTCCGGCTCGCCGCGCTCGTCCACCCAGACGCCGGTATAGTCGGGATAGCGGCGGGCGGCGATGCCCAGGCCGGCGAGCACGACGATCAGCGTCTCTTCCAGCGCGCGCAGGTAGGCGTGCAGGTCGGGATAGGATCGGCCCTGAGCGGCGGCGATGGCGCGCAGGTCGAGGATCGGGTAGCCGACGAGCTGGCCCGGCCCGTGGTAGGTGATGTCGCCCCCGCGATCGACGTGGCGCACGGCGATGCCTTCGGCGGCGAGGGCCTCGTCGTCCAGAAGCAGGTTCTCGGCATGGGCGCTGCGCCCCAGCGTGTAGACGGGCGGGTGCTCCAACAGAAGCAGGCGGTCGGGGCTGCGCCCGTCGGCGCGGGCGACGGCGAGCCGCTGCTGCAGCGCCCAGGCCTCGTCATAGGGGATACAGCCGAGCCAGGAGACCTGGACGGGCGGCAGGCGGGTTGGATAGGTCACAGCCATACTCCTTTGCGCGGCGCGTTCACGCGCAGGGCGTTCACTTGACGCCTTTCCCTGTTGATAGCATAATGTGCCCATATCGTCATCTCAACATAAATCGGGAACGTACTCTTTCATTCTGGACAGACGCATGCACGCAAAGCGCGATCAGAGCTGGCAGCCACAACCCTTCCTGGTCAGCATGGCGCGGCGGAACCTGCCGCTCCTCCTCTTTCTGGCGCTGGCGGCGGGCGGCATGCTCGCCGTCTACTTTTTCTTCCAGTCGAACGGGGGCGCGGCGACGGCAGCGGCGGCCTCCGTGCCGGGCGAGGACGGGGCGCTCTCGGCAGCCATCTTCAAGAAGATACCCGCGAAGCCCGTCCTGCAGCGCTTTGCCCAGAGCCCCGGGCCGGAGCGCATCGTGCTCATTGCCGGGCACCGCGGGCACGACGCAGGCGCCGTCTGCGAGGACGGGCTGACGGAGGCCGCGGTGAACCAGCTCATCGCCGAGAAGGTTTACACGCGGCTGCGCGCCGCGAACGTGCGTGTTGACGTGTACGACGAGTTTGACCCCCGGCTGCAGGGCTTCAGCGGCACGGCGCTCGTCTCGCTGCACGCCGATTCCTGCGACGCGATTGGCGACCACGCGACGGGCTTCAAGATTTCCGGCTCGTCGCGCACCGATTCCAGCCGCCTTTCGACCTGCGTCGAATCGGCCTACGCGCAGGCGACCGGGCTGCTGTTCCACGCGAACACAATCACGCCGGACATGACCGATTACCACGCCTTCCGCGAGATTGCGGACGGCGTGCCGGCGATCATCCTGGAAACAGGCTTCCTGAATCTGGACCGCGAGATGCTGACCACCAACGCCGACGTTCCCGCCCAGGCGATTGCGGACGGAATCTTCTGCTTCCTGGAGGGCGAGTAAGGCGGCGATGGCGACTGACGCACAGTTAAGGACGGCACAGGAGACAATCCGGCAGGGCCGGCGGCGAGAAGCGCGCGCCCTTCTCATCCAGATGGCTAAAGAGGAGCCGGGCGATTTTCGCGTCTGGCTGCTGCTGGCGGGGGTCGCCGGCTCGCCGCGCGCCAGCCTGGACTATCTGGAGCGGGCGGAGCGACTGCAGCCGGGCCACCCGACCATTGCCAGAGCGCGCGAGTGGGCCGAAGCCAGGCTGGCTGCCCAGCCCGACCGGCCGGCAGAACGGCCCCACCTGGAGCGCCCCACCCCGCCGCCTGCAACAGCCGATACGATGGACGAGCGCATCGCCCGGGCGCGGGCCGCGCGCGCGGCGAAGCGGCGCGCCCAGCACCGCCGAACGGCCATCCGCGCCTCGGCGCTGGCGTTGCTGCTCATCGCCCTGGTGGTCGCCGGAAGCTGGGCGTGGAGCCGGTGGGCGCCGTCTCTGGGCGGCGATCCGGTCGCTTCGGCAGCCGACGCGCCGGCTGTCGTCGAGACCGCGCCCGCAGATGTCGAACAGGAGGCCGGGCCGGAAGAAGCGCCCGTTGACGACGTGCTGCGCGTGCAATTCCGGCCGCTCAGCGCGGCAGAGGCGACCGGCACGCCGGCGGCGACCCCGACCCCGCTGGCGCGCGAGGTGCACAGCAAAGTCGCGCCGGCCGGTGGCGAACAGGCCCAGAGCGCGCAGCCGCGCCCGACGTGGACGGTGACGCCCTCTCCCACCCCAACGGCGACGCCCACGCCGACGATGGCGCCGACCTTCGTCAGCGAGGACAACGCGGTGGTGCCGGTGCTAAGGCCGGCGGGCGTGGGGCCGAACGAAAAGTGGATCGACGTCAACCTGACGCGGCAGGTGCTGGTGGCCTACGAGGGAGACGTGCCGGTGTTCGACACGCTGGTCTCGTCGGGGACGTGGAACCACCCGACGGTGACGGGCCAGTTCCGCATCTACCTGCGCTTCACCGCGCAGACGATGGACGGGCGGCGGCTGGGGTACGACTACTATCTGGAGAACGTGCCCTACGTGATGTATTTCTTTGAGGATTACGCCCTACACGGCACCTACTGGCACAACAACTTCGGCACGCCGATGAGCCACGGCTGCGTGAACCTGCCCACCCCGGCGGCGGAGTGGATCTTCAACTGGTCGAGCATGGGCACGCTCGTCAATGT
>JAAYYY010000168.1 GCA_012515125.1 Chloroflexota bacterium | reverse complement strand
CGCCGTCCACCTGCACCGCGCCGTCAGTCACGTCGTAGAAGCGGGCGACGAGGTTGGCGATGCTCGTCTTGCCCGCGCCGGTCGGGCCGACGAGGGCGACGGTCTGCCCCGGCTGGATGGTCAGGTCTACGTTGCGCAGGATGGGCGGCAGCTCCGGCCGGTAGGCAAAATTGACGCTGCGCAGGGCGACGCTGCCCTCCACGCGGTCCAGGTAAAGCGGTTCGGGCCGGTCCAGGACGTCGGGCTGCTCGTCGAGCACGCGCAGCACCTGCTCGCCGCCGGCCATGGCGCTCTGCAGGGTGGTGTAAAGGCGGCTCAGCTCCTGGATGGGCTGGAAGAAGCGGCTGACGTAGGCCAGGAAGGCGACGAGCACGCCCAGGGTGACCTCCTCTGTGGCGACGGCGCGCCCGCCGAACCAGAGCACGATGGCCGTCGCCAGCATGCCCAGGAACTCGACGCCGGGCAGGAAGAGCAGGCTGAGGCTCATGGCGGCGACGTGGGCGTCGCGGTTGGCGGCATTGGCGCGCTCGAAGCGGGCGGCTTCTCGCTCCTCCTGCGCGTAGGCCTGGATGACGCGCATGCCGCCAATCTGCTCGGCGAGCGTGGCGATGATGCCGGCGACGGTGGCCCGTGTCTGGCGGAAGGCGACGCGCGCCCGGCGGGAGAAGATGTAGGTGGCGAGGATCATCAGGGGCATGACGCTGAAGGTCAGCAAGGCGAGGCGGGCGTTCATGCTGAGCATGACAATGATGATGCCGCCGAGCACGAGCAGGTCGCCGATGAGGGTGACCAGCCCCTGGGAAAGTAGCTCGTTAATGACGGCGACGTCGTTGATGACGCGGCTGACCGTAACGCCGACGATGTGCGTATCGTGGTAGCCCAGGCCGAGGCGCTGCAGGTGGCGGAAGAGGCGGGCGCGCATGTCGGTGAGCACGCGCTGGCCGACCCAGGAGAGCAGGTAGCGCTGGCCGGCGCTGGCGACGTAGAGGCCGGCGAACGAGGCCGCCAGGGCGAGGCTGACGCGCACGAGCATGGCGGTGTCGCCGCTGGCGATGGCCTGGTCGAAGGCGACCTTCATCAGATAGGGCGAGAGCAGGGTGAGGGCCGTCGCCACGAGCATGAGGGCGAAGGCGAGGAGCATGCGCCGGCGGTAGGGGCGCAGGAAGGCGAGCATGCGCACGAGCAGCCGGCCGTCGAACAGCTTGCCTTCTTCCTCCTGGCCGAAGTCGCGCAGTGCGCCGCGCGGTCCCATACGCATCCCGCCGCCGCCGATGTTGAAGCTCATTCCAGCTGCCTCTCGTAGACTTCGCGATAGAGCGGCGATTGGACCAGTAGCTCGTCGTGGCTGCCGCGCGCCGCAATGCGGCCCTCGTCCAGCAGCAGGATCAGGTCGGCGCGGCGCACCGTGCTCAGCCGGTGGGCGATGACGAAGGTCGTGCGCCCCTGCATGAGCGTGTCGAGGGCGGTCTGGATGCGGCGCTCGGTCTCCACGTCTACGGCTGCCGTCGCGTCGTCGAGGATGAGGATGCGCGGGTCGGTGAGCAGGGCGCGGGCAATCGCCAGCCGCTGCTTCTGCCCGCCGCTGAGCGTCGTGCCCTTTTCGCCGATGACGGTGTCGTAGCCGTCGGCAAGCTGGCCGACGATGAAATCGTGCGCCTGGGCAGCCTTTGCGGCGGCGATTATCTCCTCCTCGCTGGCGTCCGGCCGGCCGTAGGCGATGTTCTCGCGCACGGAGGCGGCAAAGAGCATCGTCTCCTGCAGGACGATGCCGATCTGTTGGCGCAGCTCGTCCAGGGGCAGCGCGCGCAAATCCTGCCCGTCGAGCGTCACGCAGCCCGCGGTGGGGTCGTAGAGGCGCGGGATGAGGTTGATGACCGTCGTCTTGCCGGAGCCGGTCGCGCCGAGCAGGGCGATAATCTGGCCCGGCTTGGCGGTGAAGGTCAGGTTCTGCAGGACGGGGCCGCTGCCGTCGTAGGCGAAGGAGACGTTCTGGAAGGCGACTTCGCCGCGCACGCCGGACAGCCGTTTGGGGCTGGGCGGCGAGGCGACGTCGGGCTGCGTGTCGAGGATGGTGAAGATGCGCTCGGCCGAGCTGCTGGCCATGGCGAGGGCGGGGATGATGATGCCCAGCCGGCGCACCGGGTCGGCCAGCTGGCCGAGGTAGGTGGTGAAGGCAATCAGCTCACCGACGGTGATCTGCCCGCGAATGGCCAGCCAGCCGCCCAGGCCGACGACACCGGCGAGGCCAGCGTTGGCGATGAAGTCCATCAGCGGGCTGTTGAGTGAGTCGAGCCGGGCGGCGCGGGCGGAGAGAGCGAACCAGTGCTCGTTCTCGGCGTCGAAGCGCTCGATTTCGGCCGGCTCCTGGGCGAAGGCCTTGACGACGCGCGCGCCACGCAGGTTCTGCTCCAACTGAGTGGTCAGCACGCCGAGCTGCTGCTGGATGGCGAGGGAGAGCGGGCGGTAGCGGCTGCCGAAGCGCAGGCCGACGACCGTAATCAGCGGCAGCGTGGTCATCGCCAGCAGGGCGAGCTGCCAGTTCATCGTGAACAGCACGACCGCCGTGGCGACGAAGAGGATCACCGCATCGACGATACGCAGGGTGGCCCGGCCGGTGAGGAAGCGGATGTACTCCACGTCCTGCAGGGCGCGGGAAAGGAGCTGCCCGCTCTCGGTGCGGTCGTGGTAGCTGAAGCTGAGGGCCAGTAGCTGGCGCTCGATGTCGTTGCGCACGTCGTAGGCCACGCTCTGCGAGGCGACTTCGCTCCACTGCCCCTGGAAGAAGGTGAAGAGGCCGCGCAGCAGGGTGAGGCCAAGCAGGGCCAGGACGGCCTGGGTCAGCAGCGACAGATTGCCACCGGCGATGCCCTCGTCCACCATCCAGCGGATGAACTGGGGGATGGCGACGCTCAGG
>JAAYYY010000016.1 GCA_012515125.1 Chloroflexota bacterium | reverse complement strand
TCCCGGCTCGTTGGGACAGCGGTAAGCTATGCCCGGCAGATTGCTCATCAGAGTGGAAAGACGGCGCTCGCTCTCGCGCCGCGCTTCATCGGCTCGTTTTCGCTGCAGAGCAACGCGGACAAGGTGGGCGCCGGTGGCAATCATCTGCAGCTCCGCCTCCGTCGGCGACCGGGGCTCGCGATAGTACATGGCAAAGGTGCCCAGCACCCCGCCGGTTGCGGATAGGATAGGCTCGGACCAGCAAGCGCGGAGGCCGCTTGCCAGCGCCAGCTCGCGCAGATTGTCCCAGCGTGGATCGACGGCAATGTCGGTGACGATGACCCGCTCGCGCATATAAGACGCCGTGCCGCAGGAGCCGACCATTGGGCCAATCTCCAGCCCCTCGATGGAGTCCAGGTAATCTTGCGGCAGGCTGGGCCCGGCGGCGACGTGAAGATTTCGCCCCCCCTCGTCGAGGAAAAGCACAAGGCCCAACATGCCCGGAAACTGCTCCTCCAGCACTACAAGCAGCCGGTTTAACGTCTCCGAGAGTGGGGCATCGGTCGCCAGCAATTCGAGAAAGTGCTGCTGGGCGGCCTGAATCTCTTCGCCGCGCCGCCTCTCGGTCATATCCGTCTGCGAGCCGACCAGCCGGTACGGCCGGCCCTGGGCATCCCGCACGGCCAGCCCGCGCGCCAGCACCCAGCGATAGGAGCCATCCTTGTGGCGCAGCCGATGCTCCAGCTGATAAAGAGCCGTGTCGCCCTGCAAATGGGCCTCGACGGCGGCCATCGCTCGCTCTGTGTCGTCCGGGTGCTGGCGGCTTTTCCACTCATCAATACGATCGGTCAGCTCCTCCTCCGCGTAGCCCAGCATCTCTTTCCAGCGGGGCGAGTAGTAGACCGTGTTCGTCCGCAGGTCCCAGTCCCAGATGGCGTCGTTGGCAGCCTGGACGGCCAGATCGAAACGCTCCTCGCTCTTCTGTAGCTCGTCATGGGAGCGTCTTATCTCCTGCAGTACGTCGCGAAAGCCGGCGAGAAGCTGGCGACCTTCCGAGCCGGGACGGAAGCGCTCGATGGGCACCGGAGGCGAAGCGTGTGGGTCGCGGCGGATCTGCTGAAAAAGCTGCAGCAGAACGCGCTGGCTAGCAATTACCGGCCGCAGCGTCAGGGCGGCGATAGCGCCGACGAGCAACCCCAACGCCGAGGTGAGCAGAATGGTCGTACGGAGATAGGTCCGGTTTTCAGCGGCGATATCATCCAGGTACATGCCCGTCCCGACGTAGGCGTTCCATTCCGGGATGCCGACCACGTAGGACAGCTTCCGCTGCGGTGCAGTCTCGTCGGGCGACGGGTAATAGTATTCGACGTACCCGCGCCCGGCCGGGCTTGTAGCCGTTCTGATCAGCTCCTGGATGATGAATTTGCCCTCCGCATCCTGCAGCGCCCACTGGTCGGTAGACTCCAGCTCCGGCTCGAAGGGCTGCACGAGCATGGTGCCGTCATAGCTGCTCATAAAGAGATAGTTTTCGCCGAAGATGTCGCTATAGGTCATCCGGCGGATGAGATCGACGCCGGCGGCGCGGGCTTCGGGGGCACTCAGCTCGCCGTTGGCCTGCCGCTCACGGATCGGCTGCACGGCGTTGAGGCCAAGCTCCACCAGCCGTTCCAGCTCCTGCCGGCGCAGGGCATTCATCCGCTCGGAGTAGCTATCGACGAAGTAGCTCGATAAGAGAATGTAGCCGGTGAGAGCGCAGACAAGGGCGAGGAGAAGGCGCGCGTAGCTGCTGTCGAAGAAAGCGAGGTGGCTTTTCAGACGAGAACGGTTTTCAGTCGGCATCGCAGTTTCCTGCCGCCAGCCACCCGGGCTGCCGGAACGATCAAAGAGACCCGGACGTTTCCATAGTGGCAGAGGCCGCGCCGGACTGCCGCATGGCTTGACGCACAATATAGAGCGCCGGCCGGCCCATCATAAGTGACAGATAGCAGGTTATGGCGGCGCAGATCTTCACCACTTCTCCTGTGGCTGCTGCCGTGCCATGCTCGCCCGCACTACCGCTCGCGCCGGATGGCGCCGAACACCATCTCCAGAAACCGTTCCGTCGGCTCGCTCTTGCTGATGAAGGCATCGGCGCCCGCCGCCAGCGCTGCCGCCTCTGATTCAGGCCGGCTGCTCAGGGCAATCCAGGTGATGGGAGAAGGCCCCAGGGCCTGAAAGAGCTGCTGCGGGTCGAGCCCGGGCAGCTCCCAATCGAGTAAGATAACGTCGGGAGCCTGCTCCTCAACGACGCTCAGCAGAGCCGTACCGGCCTCCACTTCGCCGACAATCTCGAACTCGGGTTGCTGTTCAAGGAAAAGACGGAGCGCCCGGCGCACCTGGGGTCGCCCGTCGGCAAACAATATACGCACGAATACACCTTTCTCTATCTTCACAGGCCGGGCAGCGTTTGCCGTAAACAGGCAGCGCAACCGAAAGGACGTGCTCCAGCGCAGGAGCCCTCATCCACATGCCTGCTTGATCTGCAAGGACTATACCCGTCCGGGGTGCTCCGCGTCGCCCCTCCGCTGGGCAGTTCAAACCTGGTTAACTGACCAGTCTTCCGCCGCCCATCCTCTACGGCGGCCGCTTAAGGATAACGTCGCCACCACAGCGAAAGCGCTACCCCTGCGGTCGCCAGCACGCCGCCGACAGCCGCAAACGCCACACTGATCTCGACTGCCATCTCCTGGAGCACAATCTGTGCTGGCAGATTCAGGAAAACCTCGACCAGCTGCTCGGCGCTCTCCGCCCGGTAATACTCGCCGCCGGTTATCTCGGCTACGGTCTGCAGCGTCTCCTCGTCGATCCGCAGGAAGCGCCGGAAGCCGCCGCCGCCAAAGCCTCCCCCAAACCCGCCGCCGAAGCTGCTGCTGCCCATCTGGGCCTGGGTGCAGACCATCTGCCCTGGATTGGTGGTTCCGAAGCCAATCGTATAGATGCGCAGACCCCGGTCGGCTGCCTGCTGTGCGGCGTCGACGGGCAGCGGCCCCCGGCTGTTGGCCCCATCGGTCAATAGCACGATAATGTCCGGCTGGTAGCCCTCTAGCGGCTCGTTCTGCGTTTCCACTCCTCCCAGGGGCACGCCGCTCGGCGCTACGTCCGGGTTGACCTCGGCAATCGCGTCGATCGCTTTCAGTGTGGCGCTGCCGATAGCCGTACCCAGGGCCGTCGTCAGGTTCGCTACCGCCTGCTGCAGCGCTTCCCGGTCCGCCGTTGGCGGCACGACCAGCTCGGCAAAATCGGCAAAGGCCACCAGCCCCATCTGCGTGCCTTCGGCCTGGTCCTCGATAAAGGCCAGGGCCGCTTCCTGAGCAACCGCCAGCCGGTTGGGGCTCACGTCGGTGGCGCACATGCTGCGCGACACGTCGAGCGCCAGGATGATGGTCGTGCGGCTCAGGGGTACTTCGACCAACGCCACCGGCCGGGCCGCCGCCGCCAGCAGCCCCGCGATCCCCAGCAGGAAAAGGGCAAAGGGCAGGTGCTGGCGCCAGCGTGCCCGGCGGGGCAGCGCCTCACGAATGAGCGACAGGCTGGAGTAGCGCACCGCATACTTGCGCCGGCGGCGCAGCAGCCACACGTAGGCTGCCGCCAGCAGAGGAACGAGTAGAAGCAGCAGCAACATCAACGGAGACAACACACTCATCGGCGGCTCCTCACGGCACTCTCCCAAACCAGAGCATCGACAGTACCGCGCCCACCAGGAAAAAGAGCGCGCCCAGGCCGGCGAGCAGGGAGGTGATTTCTGTCTGCTCCCCCTCGACGGTCAGTTGCAGGTCGATCGTCCGGTAAATCTCGCGCAGCGTCTCGGCGTCCTCGGCCCGGTAGTAGGCGCCATTCGTGACGCTGGCGATCTCCTGCAGCACCTGCTCGTTGAGCTGCGTGTGTACGGTGAAACCATCCACCTCCAGCACGGCTCCCTCGGCGCTGCCAATACCTACAGGATAGATGCGCACCCCGGCTTCGGCGGCAAGCTGGGCCACCTCCAGCGGGTCCGTCGCGCTCAGGTTCTCCCCGTCGCTCAGCAGGACGATGACCGCCGACGAATAATCTTCGATCTCGATGGGCGGCAGCTCTGCCGGCAGCCCCTCCTCGCCCAGGGCCGCCACATCCAGCCCAATCGGCGCCCCAGCTATAGCGTTCAGCGAGGTGAAGATACCCTGGCCCACCGACGTGCCGCCCTGGGGCGTGATCCGGTCGATGGCCGCCAGCACGTCGGCCTGGAGCTCCGTGGGCTGCTGCACGATCAGCCCGCCGTTGCTGAAGGCCACGACGCCGACGCGGATCGTGCTTGGCTGGTTCTCAACGAAGAGCCGCGCTGCCTCTTTCGCCGCCTCGATGCGCGATGGCTCCAGGTCCTCGGCAAGCATGCTGTTAGAGACGTCGAAGGCCAGGATGACGGTGCCCTCGATGCGCGGCAGGCTGATGGGCATCTCCGGCCGGGCCATCCCAAAAAGCAGGAAGGTCAGTCCCGCCAGATAGAGCGCGGGCGGTACGTGCCGGCGCCGCCCTACATCCTGTCCCTGGCGGTTCTGGACGACGGCCAGCGGGCCCAGGTCGGCTGCAGCAGTCTGGCGCCGGCGCAGCAGCCGCAGGTAGAGCCAGAGCAGCAGGGGCACGAGCAGCAGCGCCAGCAGCATCGGGGGCCAGATCAGCGTCATGACCGCTACTCCCTAACGCCTGCGCGACGGCGCAGGTCTGCGCTGCTTGCGCAGGGCAGCCATGCGCACAATAGCGCCGACCAGATCCTCTTCTGTGGAGAGGGTGTACAGGGCCACGCCTGCCTGCTGGGTGCTGTCGCGGAGCTGCTCCTCGCGCCGCTCTGCCGCCTCCTGGAAGCGGCGGCGGAAGGTCCGGTTGCTCGTGTCCACCATCAGCTGCT
>JAAYYY010000167.1 GCA_012515125.1 Chloroflexota bacterium | reverse complement strand
TCAGATAGAATAGTGTTCCTGCGTGCCGAAGTGGCGAAATTGGCAGACGCGCTACGTTCAGGGCGTAGTGGGCTTACGCCCATGTGGGTTCGAGTCCCACCTTCGGCATCGACAAACCCGGCCATCGAGCCGGGTTTTTTGCTTCTGGCAGACCGGCCCCATCGAGCCCCGCCGTCGCCACGGCGGCATCATTGTGACAGATGTTGTGAACAGCGTCAACCAGCGCTAGAATCGCCTGGTTCACTGACTCAACCGGAGAAAATGCTGATGCAACAATTGCTTGCAGACACCAATTCCGCCACGCGCGCGGCCGGCAAGGCGATCATGCAGTTCTACCAGAGCCAGTACACCGTCGCCGACAAGAGCCCCGACAACCCTGTTACCGATGCTGATTTCGCCGCAGACAAACTCCTGCACGAACAGCTGCTGGCTCTGCTGCCTGAGGCCGGCTGGCTGAGCGAGGAGACGGCCGACGACCCGGCCCGCCTCGAGCGCCGGCTCGTCTGGGTCGTCGATCCGCTCGACGGAACGAAGGAATTCGTCATGGGCATTCCGGAATTTTCCGTCTCCGTTGGCCTGGTCGAGGATGGCGAGCCTGTTCTGGCCGTCATCTACAATCCGCCTACTGGCGAGCTGTTTGCCGCCGGCCGGGGTCTCGGCGTTTTCTACAATGGCGAGCCGGCCACGGTAAGCAGCCGCGACAGCCTGCAGAGAGCCCGGGTCGATGCCAGCCGCTCGGAGGTCCGGCGCGGTGAGTTCGAGCCTTTCGACGGCCTTTTTGACGTGAACGTGATGGGCAGCATCGCCTACAAGCTCGCCCGCGTAGCCGCCGGGCAGGCCGACGCAACCTGGAGCCGGGGGCCCAAGCATGAGTGGGACATCTGCGCCGGCACGCTTCTCGTGCTGGAAGCCGGCGGCGTCTGCGTGGACCTCGACGGCCGGCCGATTCGCTTCAACAAGAGCTTTCCCAAGGTCAACGGCATCATTGCCGATAACGGCCTGCTCCACGAGGGCATCCTGCGGGCCGTGACCGAACAGGGCGCCGCCCGGGTCGATAAGCGCTAGCGCCAGCCAACGCGCGCCGGCGCTGGCCGGCGCCTCCGGCGCCCTGAATGTCACCTTACTGCCACGTTTTTGCTAAAATGGAAGTTGCAGGCTGACCGCTGCCCGGCCGCCGACGTTAGCCGTTGAGCAGTTGGCTGCCTGCGAATAGAGAGGATGCCATGATTGCAGAGAGTGCCCGCCGGCTTCGCGCCAATATCCAACAAGTGATCGTCGGTAAGGATGAGATTATCGACCTGGCGCTCATCGCCCTGCTCTGCGGCGGGCATCTGCTGCTGGAAGACGTTCCGGGCACCGGCAAGACGACCCTGGCAAAGACCATTGCCCGCTCGCTGGGCTGCTCCTTCCAGCGCATCCAGTTCACGCCCGACCTCCTGCCTTCGGACGTTACCGGCATCTACTTCTTCGACCAGAAGGAACAGGAATTCGTCTTCCGGCCCGGCCCCATCTTCTCGCAGATCCTCCTGGCCGACGAGATCAACCGGGCGACGCCGCGCACGCAGGCGGCGCTGCTGGAGGCGATGCAGGAGGCACAGGTCACCGTCGATATCGCCACACATGCCCTGCCCAGGCCGTTCCTGGTGATGGCTACGCAGAACCCTATCGAGCTGGAGGGCACCTTCCCGCTGCCGGAAGCGCAGCTAGACCGCTTCCTGATGAAGATCGCCATTGGCTATCCCGACGTGGAGCAGGAGAACGACATCCTGCTGCGTTTCGAGCAGCGCGATCCGCTGGAGACACTGGAAGCTATCGTCGCGCCGGAGGAGATCCTGGCGATGCAGGACGAGGTGCGGCAGGTACGTGTCGAGGAATCGGTGCGTCGTTACGTGGTCGACGTCTGCCGGCTGACGCGCCACCACGAAGACATCGAGCTGGGCGCCAGCCCGCGGGCGACGATGGCCCTCTACCGGACCTGCCAGGCGCTGGCGGCGGTGCGCAATCGCGATTTTGTCATTCCCGACGACGTGAAGGCGATGGCGC
>JAAYYY010000166.1 GCA_012515125.1 Chloroflexota bacterium | reverse complement strand
TCTACGCCCTCTGGTCATACGAGCAGATGCGCACAGACTCCTCAGTCGCCGAGTGGCTGGCGACGATGGCCGGCATCCTCCTGCTTGGCTGGGTCGGCTCCCATTTCTTCCGGCTGCGCCAGTTTGGCGGCGCGGAGGTGGAAGCAGCCAAATGGACGATCCTGGCTATGGTCTCCACCTGGGTATCCGACTCCGGCGCCTATCTGGTCGGCACGTGGCGGGGAAAGCGCAAGCTGGCGCGCCGCCTCAGCCCCAATAAGACCGTCGAGGGCTATATCGGCGGTATTCTGCTCGGCATACCCTTGACCGTGTTTCTGGGCTGGCTGCTGCAGCTACCGATTCTCGTCGTGCTGCTGATCGGCGTGCTGATCTCCATCTTCGGCACGGCCGGCGACCTCAGCATCAGCCTGCTCAAGCGGGAAGCCGGGGTCAAAGATTCTGGCCACATGCTGCCCGGACATGGCGGCGCGCTCGATCGCGTGGATAGCCTGCTCTGGACGGTGACCCTGGCCTACTACGTGGTACACTATTTGCTGTAATTCCCAACTCCCACCCACTGAGCTTCGGAGGAAAGCAAACATGGAACTCGATATCCGGCCCAAGACTATCGTCACCATCGAGCGCTTCATTCTGGAGAATCAGCCCAAGGAAGCCCGTGGCGAGTTCACCTATCTGCTCTATGACATCGCGCTGGCGGCGAAGATGATCGCCCACAAGACCAACCGCGCCGGCCTTCTCGACATTCTGGGGCGGGCCGGGCAGGTCAACGTCCAGGGCGAAGAGCAGCAAAAGCTGGACGTCTACGCCGACGAGACCCTGTTCCACCTGTGCGACCACACCGGCCGGGTCTGCATCATGGCCTCAGAAGAGCACGAAGAGCCGCTCTATATTCCCGAGCGCTATAGCAAGGGTGGTTACGTTCTCGTCTACGATCCGCTCGACGGCTCCTCCAATATCGACGTCAACGTAAGCATCGGCACGATCTTTTCCATCTTCCGCTGTCTCGACTGGGAGAAGCGCGGCCGGCTGGAAGATATCCTGCAACCGGGGCGCAAACTCGTGGCTGCCGGCTATATTCTCTATGGCGCGAGCACCATGATGGTCTACACGACCGGCGCCGGCGTGCACGGTTTCACGCTGGACCCGGAGATTGGCGAGTTTCTGCTGACGCACGAGTTCATGACCATCCCGGACAAACCGAAGTATTACAGCGTCAACCACGGCTACTTCAACCGCTGGTCGCCGGCCGTGCAGCGCTACGTGCACTGGCTGCAGGGCAGTGAGGAGGATAGCCCGGTGCTCTCTGAGCGCTACATCGGCTCGCTGGTAGCCGACATTCACCGCACCCTGCTGCGCGGAGGCGTCTTTGCCTACCCGGCCGATTCGAAGATGCCGAACGGTAAAATCCGCCTGCTGTACGAAGCGGCGCCGATGGCTTTCCTGATCGAGCAGGCGGGCGGCTACGCGTCGGACGGCTGCCAGAACATCCTGGATATCGAGCCTACGTCGCTGCACCAGCGCGTGCCGTTCTATATCGGCAACCGCGAGCTGGTCGCCAGGGCTGAAGCGTACTTGCGCGAGGAGCAGCCGTAGCGCCGAGCCAAACGATTTTGCAAAATCGTTCTACAAGAGCAGTGCGATTTTCCTGTCAGACAGAGCCTGCTACATAGGAGAGATATAAGAGAATTGACCGTGTGAAGAGGGCATGATATACTAGGTGCGCCCAGAAAAAACGCGGGCCACTCCCTCGAGTGACCATCTGAGAGCTAGCCCGAACCTTTGCCCACCTTTTGCACGACTCCACACATGCGCGTGGACGCGCGCCGGCCAGACTGTTATCCCGGACAGTAATCCCGCGCCTGTTTGTTTCAAGTTGACGGCTGGCCTCTGCCAGAGGGCCAGTGGGACGGAACCTATCCTGAGGGGTTAGGAACAATCACCCTTTACCTTATGCAATTGTATAGACGCCACCTGGCGACGGCCCGACCTATGTGTGGGTTGCTGCCGACCAACCTTTTAGTTGCAACCCGGCGGGGCGGCAACGGGAGAAGAATCAATGGATATTGCAGAACTGGAATCGAAGCGGCTGACTGAGCTGCGCGAGATTGCCCGTGATCTCGACGTCTCGGGCTTCAGCGCGATGAAAAAGCAGCAGCTTGTCTACGAGATCATGCGGACCGAAGCCCGCAAGAAGGGGCTGGAGTTCCGTGGCGGTGTGCTGGAGATCATTGAGGATGACAAGCAGCCGATGGGCTTTTTGCGCGCCGACCGCAACTATCACCCAACGTCTGACGACATCTACGTATCTAACTCGCAGATTCGCCGCCTGGGCCTGCGGACGGGCGATATGATTATCGGCCAGGTCCGCGAGCCAAAAGACAACGAAAAATACCACAGCCTGCTCCGCGTGGAAGCGGTGAACGGCCTGGATCCGGAGACTGCCCGGCGGCGTCCCCGTTTCGAGAAGCTGACGCCCATCTTCCCGGAGGAGAAAATCAAGCTGGAGACCAAGCCGCACATTCTCTCGACGCGGCTGCTCGACCTGGTCGCCCCTATCGGCCGGGGCCAGCGCGGGCTTATCGTCTCGCCGCCCAAGGCCGGTAAGACGACCGTGCTCAAGGAGATCGCCAACGGCATCTCCGAGAACTACGCCGATATCTACATGATCGTAGCCCTCATCGGCGAGCGGCCGGAAGAGGTGACGGACATGGAGCGCTCGGTCGAAGGCGAGGTGGTTAGCTCGACCTTCGACGAGCCGGTGAAGAACCACTGCGCCGTTGCCGAAATGGCCCTGGAGCGGGCCAAGCGGCTGGTCGAGGCGGGCAAAGACGTGGTCATTCTGCTCGACTCGATCACGCGTCTGGCGCGCGCCTATAACCTGACCGTCGCCCCCAGCGGGCGCACGCTCTCCGGTGGTCTGGACCCCACGGCCCTCTACCCGCCGAAGCGCTTCTTCGGCGCGGCCCGTAACCTGGAAGAAGGCGGCAGCCTGACCATTATGGGCACCTGCCTCGTCGATACGGGCAGCCGGATGGACGACGTTATCTACGAGGAGTTCAAGGGCACCGGCAACATGGAGCTGGTGCTGAGCCGCCGCCTGCAGGAGCGCCGTATCTTCCCGGCTTTCGACATCGAGCGTTCCAGCACCCGCCGCGAAGAGCTGCTTCTGTCTGGCGACGAGCTGCAGCGCGTCTACATGATGCGCCGGATGCTCGCCCACCTGATGGACACGCCCGGCTACGATATCAGCAGCGCGACCAACGCCGTGCTCCAGCGCATGCGCAGCACGCGCGACAACTATGAGTTCCTGGAGACGCTGACCAAGGACATGGGCTGACGCAGCGACCGGACACGTCTCCGAATCGTGTCAGGTCTGCAAAGAGTCATGAGCGACAAGTAAAAGAAACGGGCCTCAGAGCGAGGCCCGTTTTTTGTCACCCGCCGCTTTGTGGTAGCATTTGCCGCGGGTCGGCCTCCCAAGGGTCCGCTCCTGGAGGGTCCGTACCGGAGAAGAGGAACCGCCAATGGACAACAACCAATCACCCTGGCAACGTTACAGCGGTCATCTGGTGCTCCTGCTCATCGCCATCCTTCTGGCCGTGGCAAGCAAGACCGAAGCCGTCAGCGAGCTGCTGGACTTTGAATCAGAAGGCGAGCCTGAAGCGGTCGCTCTGGTCTGGCAGGCCGATCCCCTGGCCCCGACCGTCGGCGAGACCGGCGTCGTCACCGACACCGAGGAGATCGCCGCCTTCGACCCCAGCAGCGTGCCGGTGCTCAGCGACAACAGCCTGGCGCCCGTGTTGATGCCCATCACCTACAAACCGGCGCAACCCCACCACGAGCTGATTACCTACACCGTGCAGAGCGGCGACACGGCCATTCGCATCGCCGAGCGCTTCGGCATTCAGGAAGAGACTATCCTTGGCGGCAACGCCTTCCTCAGCAACGACGCGGGCCAGTTGATGACCGGCACCACCATCGTCATCCTGCCGGTGGACGGCGTGCTGCACGATGTGGTCGTGGGCGAGACGCTGGAAAGCATCTCCGAGCTGTACGGCATCCCGGTCGAGGAGATCATCGCCTACGAGCCCAACAACCTGGAGTTTCCCTACCGCCTCCATCCCGGCACGCAGATCCTCGTGCCGGGCGCCATCCGTGAGGTCTTCGTCTGGGACCCGCCGCAGCTCGTGAACACCAGCTCGCCGGAGGCGGGGCAGGGCATCACCGTACTCGTGCCCGGCACCGGCACCTTCATCTGGCCGACGGCGGGGCGCGTCATCACGCAGTATTCCTGGTACGGCCACACGGCTATTGACGTTTCGCTGCCGACCGGCTCGCCCATCTACGCCTCCGACACGGGAACGGTGACTTACGCCACCTGGAGCCCCTATTGTTACGGCAACCTGGTGGTTATCAACCACGGCAACGGCTACGAGACGTTCTACGCCCACCTCAACGGCTTCAACGTCACGCCGGGCCAGACGGTCTACCAGGGCAACGTCATCGCCTACTCCGGCAATACGGGCTGCTCCTCGGGCCCCCACCTGCATTTCGAGATCCGCTTTAACAAGGCCCGCTACAACCCGCTCAGTTATCTGCCGTAGAGCGATTTTCGCAGATCGCTCTCCTACACGGAGCGCGCGGCGCGATCTGGAAAAATCGAGCTACATCGCGGCGCCATTTTGCCCATAGGCCATATACAGGGGAATCGGGTGCGTTCATACTTGTTCTCAGCGGACTGAAGTCGGGCTGTTACAAGGAGAACGCAATGTCCCCCATTACGTGCCGCTCACCGTCGCGACGTACCTGCTTCTGGATAGCGGTCTGTCCATCTGGGCAAGATGGCTTCTCGCCGTGTTTGCCTCGTGGGCTTTTGTGGCCGTCTTCACGTTCCTGGCGCGATATGCTCCTCCGGTGAGAGGCTTTTTCGGCATCCGGCAACCCGCCAGCGGGAAAGCGCTGTAAAGCGACTTTCTCAAATTGCTCTGTTGGCGGAGGGACGGGGGCGCGATTTGGAAAAACGCGCTACTCTTCCTCGCCCAGCAGCCCTAGCTGCTGGGCACGATCCTGGATCGTGCGGTCGCGGAGCTGCCCGCAGCCGGCCTGGATGTCGATGCCGCGCCGCACGCGCACCGTGCTGCTGACCCCGTAGCCCGCCAGCGTTTGCTGGAATGCCGCCACCCGCGCCCGCGAGCTGGGCGCGCCGCCATAGCCCGCCGTTGGATTCAACGGGATCAGGTTGACGTGCACGAGCATGCCCTGAAGCAGCTCGCCCAGCCGGTGGGCCTGCTCGGCGGTGTCGTTCTCTCCGGCGATGAGCGCCCATTCAATCGTCACTTGCCGGCCGGTCTTCTCGATGTAGTAGCGCAGCGTCTCCATCAGCTCGCCGATCTTCCAGCGCCGGTTGATGGGAATCAGCCGGTCGCGCTCCTCGTCTGTCGCCGCGTGCAGGGAGACGGCGAGGCCGACCTGCCGCTGCTCGTCGGCAAAGCGACGGATGGCCGGCACGAGCCCCACGCTGGACAGCGTGATCCGCCGCGCGCCGAGGTTGAAGCCCTCGTGGTCGGTCAGCCGGTCGATGGCCGCCATCGTGTTGTCGTAGTTATGCAGCGGCTCGCCCATGCCCATGAGCACGATGTTGGTCACGCGTAGATCGTCTTCGCTCAGCTCGCGGGCGAAGTGCATCACCTGGGCCACGATCTCGCCGTCGCTGAGGTGGCGGAAAAAGCCCATCTGCCCGGTGGCGCAAAAGACGCAGCCCATGGCGCAGCCGGCCTGCGTGCTGATGCACAGCGTGTGGCGCTGCTCGTAGTCCATGCGCACCGTCTCGATGAGCTGGCCGTCGCCGAGCTGGAAGAGCAGCTTCGTCGTCTGCCCGTCGGCCGACTTCATCTGGCTCACCGGCTGCAGCACGTCCAGCGGGGCGACCTCCGCCAGCTTCTGGCGCAGCGCCTTCGGCAGGTTGCTCATGCTCTCGAAATCGGCGGCGTAGTGGCGATAGAGCCACGTCCAGAGCTGCCGGGCGCGAAAGGCCGGCTCGCCCAGCCCGGCGAGAAACGCCTCCAGCTCCTCGTAGTCGAGGTCGTAGAGGTTAATCCGCTCGTCCATGCACTTCCTCACGGCGCGCGGCGAGCAGCGCCGCCGCCAGCGCGCCGATATCGGCGCAGACCATCTCTGGCTGTACCGGATGGCCGGCAAGCGTGGCTTCGGTCGTCACGCCGGAGAGGACCAGAATGGCGTGCAGCCCGGCCGCCTGCCCCCCGACGATGTCCGTCTCCAGGCGGTCGCCGACCACGGCGGTGTTATCCGGCCTCGCCCCGAGCCGGCGCAGCGCCTCATCGAACATGGCCCGCTGCGGCTTGCCGACGAGCTCCGGCGTCGCGCCCGAGGCGGTTTCCACAAAGGCCAGCAGGGCTCCGGCGCCCGCCACCGGCCCAACCTCGCTGGGGAAGGTCGCGTCGCTGTTGGTGCCCACGAAGCGCGCCCCACGCTGGACGAGATAGGCGGCGCTGGCGAGCTGGTCCCAGCAGGCGAAGCGGCTCAAGCCGACCACGACCACGTCGGCGCGCGCGTCCTGCCCGACGAAGCCCTCATCCGGGAGCAGGGTGAAGCCATAGCTGCGCAGCGCCTCGTGCAGCCCTTTCTCGCCGACGGCGAAGACGGTGGCGCCCTCCGGGTAGTGGCGCTGCAGGTGGCCTGCCGTCGCCTCTGCCGAGGTCAGGATCAGCTCAGGCGGAACAGCCACGCCAAACCGGGCCAGTTTTTGCGTATATTGGGTGGCGATCCGGGTCGCGTTGTTCGTCGCCAGGACGAAGCCGATCTCCAGCTCGCGCAGTGTCTCGAAGAAGTGGACCAGCCCCGGCGCCGGAATATCCCCGTGCCAGAGCACGCCGTCCATGTCGAGGATCAGGTTCTTTATCTTGCTCAGGTCGAACGTCATGGGGGCGATTATAGCGGAAGGGTGGGGGCTGTTCACGGGCGACGCCGCCGGTGAGACGCAGCTCTTACGGTTTCGGGTATAATGCCGCCAGTTGCAGCGCGATGACTGTTGACTAGACCTGACGGGTCTTTTCATAAGGATTTACAGCTCAAGGAGGTAAGGGACTCCGGCCGGCCCAACACGTTTTAGCGTGTTTGCCCTCTCAGGCGCCGAATTCATTCGGCGGCGGAGCGGCGGGCGGTATGCAGCAGCCCACCGGGGACCGTCCGCCGGGTCGCCTGAGAATGAATTCTCAGGCTGACGCAGAAGACATGCTAAAGCATGTTGGGCCAGTGCTACGCCCGATTGGTGCAGTTGGCGGTCCCATTACCGACCTATCTTGCAAATCCTCATTAAGACCTGACAGCTCCTTGCAGGGAAGAGATGCGAGGTCCGACCCGGCTCTGGCTGATCGCCATCATCCTTTTTGGCGCCTTTCTGCGCTGGCCTGCGCTTTTCGCCAACACCTTCCACGGCGACGAGGCCCTTTTTGCCTCCTGGGCGCGCCTCATCGCCGTCTGGCGCGACCCGCTGCTGACCACGCAGCTCGTTGATAAGCCGCCGCTGCTCTTCTACCTGCAGGCGCTCTTTTACCCGCTGCTCGGCACGCCGGCTCCCTGGGTCGCGCGCCTGCCCAACTTCATCGCCTCCCTGCTGCTTATCCCGCTTACGGCGCGCCTCGTCTGGCAGCTTTACCGCTCCTGGCTGCCGGCGCTCGCCGCCGCGCTGTTCATCGCCGCTTCGCCTTTCACGGTGCAGTTCAGCGCCACAGCGTTTACCGATCCGCTGCTGACCACGCTGCTGGCGGCGGCGCTGCTCTTCGCCACGCGGCCAGCGCCCCGCCGGCGCGACGCCCTGCTGGGCGGCCTGCTCTTTGGGCTGGCGCTGCTGGCGAAGTATCAGGCGCTGCTTTTCGCGCCGCTTCTGCTGGCTGCCGGCTGGGTGCGCGGCTGGCCTCGCGGGCTGTGGCGGCGCTGGCTCGGCGGGGCGCTGCTGCCCGTCGCCCTGCTGCTGCTGTGGGACGCTCTGCGCGGGGGGCCGGCGATATGGGCGGTACAGGGGGGCAACTTCGGCGGCCTGCGTCTGGCCTATTCGTGGGAGCTGTGGCCCCGGCTGGAGGCGTGGGCGGGCTGGTGGCAGCACCTGTTCGGCTCGCCGCTGCTTGGCTTTGCCCTGCTGCTGGGGCTGCCCGTCTTCCTCGCGCTGATCATCTATGACCAGGACTGGCCCACGGCGTTCGACCAGCTTTTCCTGCTCTTTGTGCTGGCCTACGCGGGCGCCCACTGGTTCGTCGCCGTGCCGGTCTGGGACCGCTACCTGCTGCCGCTTGCCCCGCTGGTCGCGCTGCTGCTCGGCCGGTTTGGCGCGCGCGTCATTGCCTTTGCCGGGCCTGCACTCGGCGGGCATGGGCGCGTGCGGCTCCTGCGCGCCGGGGCGCTGCTGCTCCTGTTCGTCCTCCTGCTGCCGCCGGCCTGGGCGGCGCGCGGCGGCGCGTTCCCTGTCGGCGGCACGAGCGACGCGGACGGCGGCGCGGCGCAGATCGCGGCGGCTCTGGCGGGCGCGCCCTATGGCACGGTGCTCTACGACCACTGGTATAGCTGGCAGTGGCGCTATCACTTCTTCGACCGGGGCGTCTACGTGAACTGGATAGCCGATCCGGGCGCGCTCGCCGAAGACCTGCGCGTTTTCGGGGCGGAAGGGAGCCGTTATCTGGCGGCCCCACCCGGCCCGGCCGGCGAGCCGCTACGCCGCGCAGCAGCAAGCGCCGGTTACCGGGCCGTCCCTGTGCAGGAAGCCGGGGAGATCGTCCTCTACGCGCTGGAGGCTGCGCCGCAGTGAGCCGCGCCCGCCGTCTCGCCCCGCTGCTTCTGCTGCCGCTGGTGGCGCTCTTCTTCCACCGGCTGGCGCTGCAGGGTTATCTCCTCGCTCGCGGCGACGTCTACCTCTACTTCTATCCCTACTGGGAGGCTGCCGCCGGGGCGCTGCGGGAAGGCCGGCTGCCACTCTGGAACCCGTACCTCTTCATGGGCGCGCCGCTGCTGGCCAACAGCCAGGCCGGCTTCTTCTACCCGCCGAACTGGCCCTTCTGGCTGCTGCTGCCCGTGCACTACGCGGCGACTGCCTCCATTCTGCTGCACCTGTGGCTGGCGGCCGGCGGCGCTTACCTGCTCGCCCGCCGGGCGCTGCGGCTATCGCCCGCTGCCGCTGCCTTCTCGGCCCTGCTTTTCGCCCTCGGCGGCTATCTGACGGCGCAGGTCGAGCACCTGAACCAGCTTCAGGGGCTGGCCTGGCTGCCCTGGGCGCTGCTGGTCGCGGGCCGGCCTGCAGAGTGGCGCGGCCGGGGACCGTTCCTGCGCCGCCTCGCCCTCCTGGCGCTCATCCTGGCGCTCCAGCTAACGGCGGGCCACACCCAGACGCTCTTCATCACCGGCGTGGCGCTCGGCCTCTGGCAGCTCGGCGGGCTGGCGGCGCAGCGGGGCGCGTGGCGGCTGTCGCTGCCGGCGCTGGCGGGCCTGCTGCTGGCTGCCGGGCTGGCCGGGGCGCTGGCTGCCGTGCAGCTCCTGCCCACGCTGGAGCTGGCGGGCCTGTCGAGCCGGCAGGGCGGGCTGCCGCTGAACGAGATTCTGAGCTTCTCCCTGCACCCGCTGCACCTCAGCCGCGCGCTGCTGCCCGGCTATGGCGAGGCGCTGTTTACCGAATACGTCGCCTTCCTGCCGCTGACGGCCCTGCTGCTGGCGCTGCTCGGCGCGTGGCGCTGGCGGCGCGAGCCGGCCCTACGGTCGCCGCTGCTCCTGCTGGCGGCAGGGCTGTTTCTGGCGCTGGGGCGCTTCAGCCTCGCCTACATTGGCCTTGCCCTGCTGCCCGGCTTCAACCTCTTCCGCGCGCCGGCCCGCTGGCTGGCCCTCTATGCCCTCGGCGCGGCGCTGCTGGCGGGCGCCGGCTGGGAGCGCTGGCGCGGGCGCGAAAAAACGTCCATCCAACCTTTGCGCTGGGGCACTGTCGCGCTGGCCCTGCTCTTTCTGTGGAGTCTGGCGGCGCCCTGGCTGGCCCGGATCATCCCCACGGGAGCCGAAGCGCCGGCCGCCGCCCCGTCCTCGCTGACCCTCGCCGGCTGGCTCGTGGAGCTGGCGCTGGCGCTGCTGCTCTCCCGCCTGACCCGGCGCGACGGCCGGTTGCGCGCAGCCGGCTCCTTCCTGCTCATCGCCGGCGTGCTCTACCTATCGAGCCGGGCGCTACCCTACCACCACCTGGCGACGGCGCCGCAGGCTGCAGACTCGCTGCGCCCGCCCGTCGCCCGGTTGCTGGCGCTGAACGACTGCCCCGAAGAGACGGCGTGCGCGACGCCGCCCGGCCGGCTGCTCAGCCTGTCCAACATCTTTTTCGACCTGGGCGACATGGCCGAGCTGCAGACGGCCTACGGCGACGCGCTTTCCGAAGCGGCGTTCGCCCAGCTCCTCGTCGCGCACAAGCAGAAGGAAGTGCTCGACCCCAACCTGCCGCTGCGCTACGGCATCCCATCAGTGGACGGGTACGACGGCGGTATCCTGCCATTGCGCGCTTACACGGCGCTCACCAGCCTCGTGCTGCCGCCCGGCGAGGTCACGGCCGATGGGCGACTGCGCGAGTTCCTGCCGGCCGTGCCCGACGCCCGCTGGCTGGACCTTTTCCAGGCGCAATACCTGATCACCGACAAGACGGCCGACGAGTGGCATGAAGAGGTCTTTTTCGACCGCCAGCATCCCGTCGCGCTGGAGCCGGGCGAGCTGGAGATGGTGGGCTACCTGCCGCCCTACGAGGCGACCGCGATCTGGCTGCTGGCCGATGGGCCGGGCCGTGTGGAGGCGACGGCCGTCGGCGAGCGCTGGCTTCTGGAGACGGAGCCGCTGGCCGATGGGCTGTGGGAGGCTACACTGCCGCAGCCGGCGCTTCTCGATGCGCTGGAACTGCAGGCCGGCGATGCCGCCTGGACCGTCGAAGGGCTGGCGCTGGTGGACAGCCGCGACGGCTCCTTCCAGCCGCTCGTGCCCGGCGCATACCGGCTGATCCACTCCGGCGACGTGAAGATATACGAGAATCTGGACGTTCTGCCGCGCGCCTTTGTCGTCACTCGCTGGCAGTGGCAGCCCGACGTGGAGACGAGCGTGCAGGCGATGGCCCGCCCGGACTTCGACCCGCGCCAGGAGGCGGTCCTGCTCGGCACGGGCGAGCCGGCGACCGGTAACTCTGCGCGCCACAGCGTCACCTTTACGCGCTACGAGCCGGAAGCGGTCAGCCTGCAGGTAGAGACGGACGCGCCGGGCCTGCTCCTGCTGACGGACGCCGCCTATCCCGGCTGGCGCGCCACGCTCGACGGCGAGCCGGTCACGATTTATCAGGCCGATGGCCTCTTCCGGGGGGTGCTGCTGCCGGCCGGCAGCCACGAGGTCACGTTCACCTACGAGCCGGCGTCGCTGCGCTATGGGGCGGCGCTATCGCTCGCGGCGCTGCTCGTCTGGCTCCTGCTGCTCACGGCCGGCAGGGCGCGCCGTGAGCAGCCAGCAGATATTCCGAGATAGTCAGGCCGCTCTCTTTCAGCTCCGTTGCCAGCTCCACGCCGACGTAGCGGAAGTGCCACGGCTCATAGTTGAAGCCGGTTTCCTCGTACTTGCCGTCGGGATAGCTCATCGTGAAGCCGAATTCGTGCGCGCGCTCGGCCAGCCACCTGCCCTCGCCGGAGACGGCGAACGCCGGGTGGAACTCGATGAAAGGCTCGCCGACCATGTAGGGCAGGTCGGGCGTGCTGAAGTCCAGCGTCGTGCCCAGCTGGTGCTCGCTGTGGCCCGGTAGGGCGCTGATGTTGTGCGCCCATTCCGGGAACTGCTCCGCCCATTTCTGGCGGGCCGCGTTCTGGTCGTAATAGCTGCGGAAGCCGGAGACGACGAAGGGGCGCAGCTCCTCGGCGTGCATGGCGGCTATCAGCACCTCCAGCGGCGGGATAATCACCGCCCGCACCTGCGTCGGATAGCCGCGCGTCACGGCGCTGGGGAAGGTGTCGCCCAGCGGAACCAGATCGCCCGGCCGGTAATCCGCGGCGAGGCCGTAGTCGTGGCTGACGAGCGCCAGCAGGTCGTCGTCCGCGGGAAAGCGCTCCTTGCACAGCGGGATGGGCGTCGGGCTGGGCGTGCGCGTGGGCGTTGGCGAAGCCGTGGCTGTGGGCGGCAGCGTCGCGGTCGGCAGCGGCGTGGGGGAGGGCGGCGGTGTGGACGTGTCAGTTGGCCCGGCAGCCGGCGCGAGTGTCGGCGCGCGGGTCGGAAGGGGAGCCAGCGTTGGCGAAGCCGTAATCTGGACCAGCTCAACCGGCGCGGGCCGGGCCGGGGCGCACGCTGCCAGCAGCGCGAGCAGGAGCACCAGCAGCAGCATGGCCTTCATCTACTCGCCGGCCTGCCCCCATCCGCCGCCCCCGGGCGTGTTGATGGTCAGCACGTCGCCCGGCTCGACCTCCAGCGTCGCCTTGCCGCCCAGCGCCAGCCGCTCGCCGTTCCGTTCGAGCCAGTCGGCGCCGCAGGCCCCCGGCTCGCCGCCCTGCAGCCCGTAGGGCGGCCTACGGCGGCGCTCGCCGGTCAGGGTCACCGTGGCCGGGCAGAGGAAGCGCAGCGCGCGCACGATGCCCTCGCCGCCCGTGTGCCGTCCTCTGCCGCCGGAGCGCTCCCGCAGCGCATATCGCTCGACGCGCACGGGCAGCGCGTGCTCCAGCGCCTCGACCGGCGTATTGCGCGTGTTGCTCATGTGGACGTGCAGGCCGCTCGCGCCGTCGGCCTGTGGCCCGGCGCCCGTGCCGCCGCCAATCGTCTCATAGTAGGCGAACGGCTCTCCGTTGTACACGCCCCCAAAACTGAGGTTGTTCATCGTGCCCTGGCTGGCGGCAGGCACGAGGTCGGGCAGCGCCTGGGCCAGCGCCCCGAACACCACGTCCACGACGCGCTGCGAGGTCTCGACGTTGCCCGCCGCGACGGCGTGGGGCGGCGGCGGGTCGAGCAGCGAGCCCGGCGGCACGGTCACGCGCAGCGGCTCAAAGGCGCCCTCGTTCATTGGCAGCTCGCTGCCCAGCAGGGCCAGCGCCACGCAGCGCACGCAGTAGGCCACCGCCGAGCGGGCAATCGCCGGCACGGCGTTGAGATTGCCGCGTACCGCCCCCGCTGTTCCGGCGAAATCGGCTTCCAGACGCCCTTCGCCGATGGCCAGCGTGACCTGAATGGGCACAGGCGCCTCGCCCTGCCCGTCGTCGTCCAGATAGTCGCGGAAGGTGTAGCGCCCCGGCGGGCAGCGGCGCAGCGCCGCCGCCGTCATCTCCCGCGCGTAGGCGATCAGCGCTGCGGCCTGGGCCTTCATCTCCGGCAGCCCGTAACGGCTGCGAATGGCCTCCAGCCGAGCCGCCCCGGTCGTGTGCGCGGCAAGCTGCGCCGCCAGGTCGCCGGCCCGCTCGGCGGGCGTGCGCACGTTGCGCAGGATCAGCCGCCAGAGCGCTTCGTTACGGCGGCCCGCCTCCACCAGCTTTACCGGCGGGACGATCAGCCCTTCCTGGTACAGCTCGGTCGCCCTGGGCATCGAGCCGGGGACCATGCCGCCCACGTCGGCGTGATGGGCGCGGCTGGCGACAAAAAAGGCCGGCTCCGGCTCGCCGGCGGCGAACACCGGCGAGACGAGCGTGATGTCCGGCAGATGGGTGCCGCCGAGGTACGGGTCGTTGAGGATGACCACGTCGCCCGGCGCGAAGGGAGCGGCGTGAGCCAGCGCCGCCTGCACCGACGCCGGCATCGCCCCCAGGTGAACGGGGATGTGCGCGGCCTGGGCCAGCATGCGCCCGTCGCCCAGAAAGAGCGCGCAGCTAAAGTCCAGACGCTCCTTGATGTTCGGGCTGTAGGCGGTGCGTTCCAGCGTCAGCCCCATCTCCTCGGCCACCGAGGCGAAGAGATGGTGGAAAATCGACAGCGTGGCGGCGGCAGGAGCGCCCGCGCTCATGACTCTTCGTCGATGAAGACCGGCAGGTTGCCGAGAGCGATAATGCCGCTCCAGTCCTGCTCTCCCTCGGTGAAGACGGCGGCAACCTGGGCCACCGTGCCCTCCGCTTTACGCGCAATCTCGCGCATACCTTCCAGCGTGCTGCCCGTGCTGATGACGTCGTCGATAATGATGGCCCGCTTGCCATGCAGCCGGGGGAAATCCTTCTCGTCCAGATAGAGGGTCTGCTTCTTGCCGGTGGTGATCGAGACTGTCTCGGCGTGCAGTGCGTCGCCCATGTAGCTCTTGTACGACTTGCGCAGGACGACGTAGGGCAGGCCCATCAGGGCGCTCATCTCGTAAACGAGGGGCATGCTTTTCGCCTCGGCGGTCAGCAGCACGTCGGCCTCGACCCCTCTCAGCTGCTCGGCGAGCGCGGCGGCGGCGGCCTTGGCGACGTAGGTGTCGCCCAGCATGTTGAAGATGGCGATGCGCACGCCGGGGGCAACCTCAAACAGCGGCAGATGGCGGGTGAGGCCGGCGACCTGGACAGTGTAGACATCCCGCTTGCTCATGGTCAGATACTCCTTGCTCCCCTGATTTCGCGCCTGGGCACGCGTTGTAGTGTACCGTTTCGCCCGGCCGGTGCAAGGCTCATCTGGATCGCGCCTGCCAGCATGGCAGGCAGCATCCCTGGCCGCAAGACGGGCGAGCAGGGATGCTCGCGATCCGGGGGGCAGGTACAATCGCCCTGACGAACGAAGTGTAAGGAGGGAAGGCGGCTATGAAGGCAATCGTCGTGCATCGCGGCGCGGGCGATGAGATCCCGTCGCTCGTCTGGGAAGACGTGCCGGACGTGACCATTGGGCCGGACGAGGTGCTCGTGGAGATGCGGGCCACCAGCGTGAACCGCGCCGATCTGGCGCAGGCGCGTGGCGGCTACAAGCCGCCGCCCGGCGCCAGCGACATCCTCGGCCTGGAGATTGCCGGCGTGGTCCGCGAGATTGGCGCCAATGTGAGCGGCTGGCGGCCCGGCGACCGCGTCTGCGCCCTGCTGTCTGGCGGCGGTTACGCCGAGCTGGCTGCCGTGCCCGCGGGCATGCTCATGCGCATTCCCGACGATTGGGATTACGAGCGGGCCGCAGCCGTGCCCGAGGTCTGGCTGACGGCGTTTCTCAACCTTATCGTCGAAGGCGGCCTGCAGCGCGGCGAGCGCGTGCTGATCCATGCCGGCGGCAGCGGCGTGGGTACGGCGGCGATCCAGGTCGCCCGCGAGACCGGCGCCGAGGTCTTCATCACCGCCGGTCAGGAGCAGAAGCTGGAGAAGGGCAGGCAGCTCGGCGCCTCGCTGGCCCTCAACTACAAGAAGGTGGACTTTGCCGAGCGTATTCTGGGGGAGACGGCCGGCGAGGGCGTTGATCTGGTGCTCGACCCGGTGGGCGCCGACAACCTGGAGCGCAACCTGCAGGTGCTGCGCGTCACCGGCCGGTTGGTGCTCATCGGCCTGCTCAGCGGCGGGAAGACGGCGGTCGATCTGGGGCTTGTCCTGGGCAAGCGGCTGCGCGTTACCGGCTCGCTGCTGCGCCCGCGCCCGCTGCAGGAGAAGATTGCCCTCACGCGCCGCTTTGAAGCGGAAGTCTGGCCTCTGCTGCGCGGTGGGGTCGTCGAGCCGGTGATTGACAGCGTTTTTGCCATCGAGGATGCAGCAGCCGCGCACGAATATGTGCGCCAGAACCGCAATACCGGCAAGGTAATCCTGCGCCGCTAGCCGCCCGCCATCTGGATCAGGCCGCGCAGGGCGCCCTCATCCTGGATGATGATGCTGCGGCCCTGCACGCGCACCCATTTCGCCCGCCGGAAGCGGCCCAGCGTCTTGTTGATGCTCACCCGCGTCGCGCCGGTCATCTCCGCCAGGTCGGTCTGGGTGAGGGGGATCTCGATCACGGTGCCGTCGTCCGTGCGCCGCCCGTGCTGCCCCGCCAGATTGAGCAGGGTGCGCGCCAGCCGCCCGTTCAGGTCGAGGAAAAAGACGTCGCTGATCTGGTCGTTCAGATTGCGGATGCGCCTCGCCAGCGTATGCATGACGTGATAGGCGAACTCGGGGTTGTGGCTGAGGAAGCGGATGAACTCGTCGCGATGCAGGGTCAGCGTTTCGGTGGGCTCAATAGCCTCGGCCGTCGCCGAGCGGGGCGCGTCGTCCAGCAGGGCCAGCTCGCCGAAGAAGTCGCCGGCCCCGAGGATCGCCAGCAGCGCCTCCTGCCCGTCCGCCGTGGCGTGGGAAATCTTCACTTTGCCGCTGAGAATGATATAGAGCAGGCCGCCCGGATCGCCCAGGTGGAAGATGACCTGCCCGCTGCCGAACCGGCGCGACACCAGCCGCCCGGATAGCTCCCGCACCTCTTCTGAACTGAGCGTGGCGAAGAATGGCACCTTTCTTAACGCCTCGCCCGACACTTCTGCCTGGCCGGCCATGGTCCTACCTCACTCCTCTCCTCAACCTGCGATGCACCTACTGGACAGGGGGCCGGCCGCTGCCGACCAAAGCCCAGCTGATTCCATTGTAGCGCATCTCGTGAAGAAAGCGTAATGGCAGAAAGCAATAAGCGATAAGCCGTATGCTGTAAGCTTACGGCTTATCGCTTTCTGCTTGTACATCTCCCGTAGGGGCGGGTTGGGGCGCGGACGAAGTGCCGTTTGCCGGTATTAAGTGACGGTTTTTTGGGGGCGGGTAATATCGCCTGGAGGCACCTGGATATGTATCGGAAGTGCCGGTTGGTGATATTTCGGAGACGGCGGCCCCTTCATTTGTGCCGGATGGCGATACTTCGCGGGAAAGGCGGGAAGTATCGGCAGGAGGTACTCTTGCAAATGCGGGCGAGGCCAGCATCGGGGGGAAGGAGAGAGCTGCGGTTGTGGCGGCATGGGTTACACGCTCCTGCGTAGAACGAATGTTCAGTCATAGTATACTCTGGGAAGGGGCGGGAAGAGGTAAAGGGGAGGTGAAAAGCTAAAGGCTGAGTGCCAAAAGCTTTTAGCGCTGGGCCAGCAGCAGCTTTTCCGCGCGCGCCAGCACCTGCTCCACCCGTTCGGCCGGCGCGCCGGG
>JAAYYY010000165.1 GCA_012515125.1 Chloroflexota bacterium | reverse complement strand
TCCTACGTATTGGCTATTGTCAGCGCTGCCGGCGTAGTCCTGATGATCGCCGTGCTCAACACGATGGTCCTATTGATCGCGACCCGGCGCGACGGGCACGCCGCTGCGTGGCGGCAGGCCGCTCCGTATCTGGTCGCCGGGCTGCTGCTGGCGGTCGTAGAGATCGGCCTCGTGAGCGCCATCCGCTACGCCCTGACCGGCACGATGACAGGTCTTCCAGGGCTATAGGCCCCCACTGGAGGGAGGTGACGTTCATATGGACATCGGCACGGCCTTAGGCGGGATCAGCGCGGCCTTCGGGCTGGCCAGCAGCGCCGGTCTCAACGCCTATATTCCGCTGTTATTTGTGGCCCTGGCAGCGCGCTTTCCGGCAGGCGATCCGCTCCTGCACCTCGCCGAGCCCTACAATCTTCTGGGTAGCTGGTGGGCCATCGCCCTGATCGCCGTCCTGCTGGTCGTGGAGATAACGGTCGATAAGATTCCGGCCGTCGATACGATCAACGACGGCATCCAGACCTTCGTCCGGCCCACAGCCGGGGCGCTGCTCTTCGCCGCCAACGCCAACGTCATCACTGAGATAAGCCCTATCCTCGCCCTGTTCGCCGGCCTGCTGCTCGCCGGGGGCGTACACGCCACCAAAGCGACGGTGCGCCCGGCGGTAACGGCGACGACGGTCGGCACCGGCAACTGGCTCGCCAGCACCCTGGAGGATCTGGCGGCGGCTTTCATCTCTGTGCTGTCGCTGCTTATCCCCGTTGTGATGGGCCTGCTGCTTGTTTTGCTGTTTGCCTATATCATTAGGCGGGTTGTTCGCCGGCGACGCCGGCGTGTCGCTTACAGGTCGAGTATAAGGAGGGACTCGCGATGAACTTTAATATGAATAGTGTCGTCAAAGCGGGAGGGTTGGCGGCAGCAGCCGGGTTGATTCTGGCCGTGTTGGGCGCTATTCCCCTACTCAACTGCCTCATCCTGCCGCTTATCTGCGTGGCTTGGTTCGTGCTGCCGATTGCGGCGGGTATGGCCTATGGCTATTTCACGCCGGGCAAAGAGACGATGGGCCAGAGCGCCATCGGCGGCGCCCTGGCGGGTGGCTTTGCCGGTCTTGTCTACAGCCTGGTGAACGGGCTTCTGGGCGCAGCCACGGGTCGGGCGACAGCCGCTCTTGAGCAGCTCGAGGGCATCGAGGGCCTGGAGGGCGTCGCCGTGGACGGCACCGGCTTTACGATCGGTGGCCTGCTTATCGGCATGTGCATCGCCGTCTTCGGCGGCCTCATCTTCGGCGCCATTGGCGGCGTGCTCTGGCCGCTATTCCAGGCCAATCGCGGCAGGTAGTACTCGGCGGGCGGAGCGAGCCATCAGAAGCAGAAAATTGTGAGAGCGTCCTGCTAAATCAGGGCGCTCTCGTATTTCCCGGCGCAGTAACGATTAGCTTTCAGCCTCGCTCCAGCTGTTGTTTTCTCATCATTTCTGATAGACAACGGTTTTTGGGGTGTTATAATGGGCGTGGGAAGTTCAATTAGGGCTGGGAACGGGATATATCTCCAATTCCACGCGCTAAAAAGCCAGTTTGGGAGGAAATAATGGCGGATTTTAGCAAACCTGAAACCAGGAGCAGTGACGATACCATTGCGATGGTATTGGAGATCGTGTTTGGTCTCTTTGGGATATTAGGGCTGGGCTGGTTCTACGCGGGTAATCTGGCGGTCGGGATTGCGGCCTTCGTGGGATTCTACATACTCGTGATGGCAGAGCTTGCCGTAGGTATTGCATCGTTCGGCCTAGCCGCCTGCCTGATTGTGCCCATTAACCTCGTCGCGGTCATCTTTAGCGGCCTGAAGGCGCGTGACTACGTCCGAAATACGGGCGCTCGGGGAAATATCCTTTACCCAATAATTGCTCTATTCGTTGGGCTTTTCGCACTCTGCGGCGGTACGTTGTTGTTCTTCGGGTCGCTAGGAGCGCTGCTCGAAAGTCTCTCGTAATGACCTTTGCTAGCGCCGACGGGTAATTCCTGCGGCTTGTATCGCGTTATCGTACAAATGCATAACCGGAAAGGTCGCGCTAAGGGCCAAGCTGCCGTTGCAGCCCCTCTAAATGGGCTTCCAGCTCGACGAGCGTGGTGTGCTGCTCCTCCAGCTTATCCTTCTCGGCGCGGACGAAGCGCGCGAACGGCGCCACGGCGTCTTCAACCCGCTGCGTGCTGCGCCGCATCTCCCGCTCGAACTGGTCGGTCAGGCTGGCCATGAGCTGCTGGCGCAGGTTGGCCAGCTTCTCGGCCAGCTCCTGCTTGGCCTTGCGCCGCCGCGCCGGCAGAATGAGCAGGCCGATGGTCGCCGCCGTCAGCCCGCCGATGATGCCCGTCCAGTCGAGCACGGCGGCGTGGGCCGCAATTGCTACCGCCACCCCCAGGCCCACGCCGACGCCGGCGAGGCCGGTGCTGACCACGGCCTGCCGGGCCGCCTCGGCAATCTGCTCCGCTTCGCGCTCCTCGTCGTAGGTTTCAACGGCCCGGCGCGTCGCCTGGCCCACCGAGTCGATGAGGCGGGTGCGGTCGTAGGCCAGCGTGCCTTCGCGCGGCCCACCTTCGCCGACGATCCGCGAGACCTGTTCCTTCTTCCGCTGGGCCAGGTGGTCGGCGACGGCGGTCCACTGCCGCAAATCCTGCTCCACCATCCAGTCCACCAGCTCGCTCACCCGGTTTTCGATCAGCCGCGGGGTGTCGGCGACGACCTTCTCCTCAAACTGCCGTTCCACCTGCTTGCTGCGGATGAGGTCGGGAATGCGGCCCAGCCGCAGCATCTCGTCAAAGAAGTCGTTGCCCCGCCGCTCCATCTCAAAGAGCAGATTGTCAATCTCGCCCAGCCGCGCCTGGAAGTTGCGCTTCATATCCTGGTTGTAATAGGTCATCTGCCGCTCGATGTCGTCCAGCAGGACGGTATCCTCTTTGAGCAGGGCGATGTTGGCCTCTGTCTCTTCCAGCTGCTCCTGCGCAAGTCGCAGACCGACGCCGAGCGGATTGAGCAGCTTGAGACGGAAGCGGCCCTCGTCGTCCAGGGTGTCGTGAATGTAGGCTTCCACGGCCTCAAAATTGCTCGGCTCCCAGAGCTGCGGCTGGCCGGTCTTGGCGAGCTGAGCCTGCCGCGCCGAGATGGGGAAGACGGCAGCGATTTCGCCGACGAGCTTCTGGCCCGCGCTGCGCACGAACTCGACGACCTGCTCCCGCGCCGCATCGTCGTCCAGGATGTCGATCTTGTTGACGATAAGGACGATCTTCTTGCCCCAGTCACGGATCTGCGACAGGAAGGCGCGCTCGCTTTCGCTGAAAGGGCGATCGGCCGAGGTGACAAAGAGGACGAGGTCGCTGCGCGGAATGAACTCGGCGGTCAGCGCCTCATGCTCGCGCAGGATGGCATTCGTCCCCGGCGTGTCCACAATGTTGATGTTGCGCAGGAGTTCAACCGCCGCCGTATGCACCCAGACGCCCTGTTCTCTCGGGAGCCGGCCCGCCTCCTCGCCATATTGCAGGATATGAATATGGGTCGTCGTCGGGGTGACGCCTTCCTGCAACACTGCCTGGCCGATGAGCGCATTGATAAAGGCCGATTTGCCGCTGTTGAACTCGCCGGCAACGACCAGCAGGAAGAACTCGTCCAGCTGGCGGATCGACTCCGCCAGGGCCGCCCGTTCCTGCTCCTTCACACCGGCATCGGCCAGAAGGTCGCGCAGGCGGGCCAGAACGTCCCGCGTGCGCCGGAGTAAATCTTCCTGCTCCTGCGTTAGAATAGCGTCCATGCGAGAGATTGTATCAGGAGTAGGGCCGCCTGCCATCTGTGCGCTTAGAGGATTGCTTTCGTCAGAGCGCCGGCATCGTGCCGGCGCTCCCAGGAAGCTCTCTTGACTCTGCAATTGTCCTATCTGAGCGCGGCAGGATGAGCTAATCCGCACTGTACTCGATGCCGGCCTCGTCCAGCCGGCGCATCTTTTCCCAGGCAGGCAGCTCTTCCGCGTCCGCTTCCTTCAACGCCAGCGTCTGGCGCATCTCGCGGACCTGGTCGCGGAGCATCGCCGCTTTCTCAAACTCCAGCGCGGCAGCCGCGGCCTTCATCTGTTTTTCCAGCTCGCTGATCAGGCGGCTCAGCTCGGCCTTGGGCATCTCGGCAGCGGTCGTGTAGACGGCGCGCTCGTCGGCAAGCGCCAGCTCGCGCTCCGGCTCTTTGACGTGCTCGCGGATAATGTCGTCGGTGAGGTCGTGCAGGGCCTTGACGATGCTGCGCGGCTCGATACCGTGTTCCTCGTTATAGGCCTGCTGCACGGCGCGGCGGCGGTTCGTCTCGTCTATGGCCTGCTGCATCGATTCCGTGATCACGTCGGCATACATGATGACCTTGCCCTCGACGTGGCGGGCCGCCCGGCCGATGGTCTGGATGAGGGCCCTGCCGGAGCGCAGGAAGCCTTCCTTGTCGGCGTCGAGAATAGCCACCAGCGAAACCTCCGGCAGGTCCAACCCTTCGCGCAGCAGGTTGATACCCACGACGACGTCGTAGATGCCCGTACGCAGGTCGCGCAGGATCTCGGTCCGTTCGATGGTGTGAACTTCGGAGTGCAGGTAATGGACCTTCACGCCCATCTCCAGCAGGTAATCGGCCAGATCCTCGGCCATCCGCTTGGTCAGCGTGGTCACGAGCACCCGCTGCCCGCGAGCGGTCCGCTTGCGGATCTCGCTCAGCAGGTCGTCTACCTGCCCTCGCACCGGGCGCACCTCGACTTCGGGGTCGAGCACGCCGGTCGGCCGGATGATCTGCTGCACAACCTGCTCGGCATGTTCGTCCTCATACTCGGCCGGGGTAGCGGTGGTGAAGATGACCTGGTTGATACGCTCCTCAAACTCCTCGAAGTTGAGCGGGCGGTTATCCAGGGCGCTCGGCAGGCGGAAACCGTATTCTACCAGTGTCTCCTTGCGGCTGCGGTCGCCGCCCCACATGCCGCGTATCTGCGGGATGGTCATGTGGCTCTCGTCGATCACCATCAGGTAATCGCGCGGGAAGTAGTCGAGTAGCGTCCACGGCGGCTCGCCGGGCTGCCGCTGGTCCATGTGCCGGCTGTAGTTCTCGATGCCGCTCGTGTAGCCGATCTCCTTGAGCATTTCCAGGTCGTAGCGGGTGCGCTGCTCCAGCCGTTGCGCCTCCAGATACATCTTCTGCTCGCGGAAGTAAGCCAGCCGCTCTTCCAGCTCTTCTTCGATGTCCATGATGGCCTGGGCGAGCTTCGCTTCGTCGGTGATGAACTGCTTGGCGGGGAAGATCTCGATGCTCACATGCTCGGCCAGCACCTCGCCGGTCAGCGGATCGAACTCGCTGATCCGTTCGACTTCGTCACCCCAGAACTCCACCGAGTAAGCCGTTTCGGCGTAAGCGGGCACAATCTGCAGTGTATCGCCGCGTACCCGGAAGACCCCGCGGCGCAGATCCATGTCGTTGCGCTCATACTGGATGTCAACGAGCTGGCGCAGCACGCTGTCACGACGGTAGAGTTCCCCGCGCTCCAGCTTGACTGTCACCTTGCCCCAGTTAACCGGGTTGGAGATACCGTAGATGCAGGATACGCTGGCGACGATGATCACGTCGCGGCGGCTCATCAGGTTGGAGGTCGCCAGCAGTCGCAGCCGGTCGATCTCGTCGTTGATCTGCGTCTCTTTCTCGATAAAAAGATCGTGCCGGGGGACGTAGGCTTCTGGCTGGTAGTAGTCATAATAGCTGACGAAATAGGAGACGGCGTTGTAGGGAAAGAACTCCTTGAACTCGCTGTATAGCTGGGCCGCCAGCGTCTTGTTGTGGGCGATAACCAGCGTGGGCTTCTGCACGTTTTCGATGACTTTCGCTATGGCATAGGTCTTCCCCGTGCCGGTAGCGCCGAGCAGCGTCTGGAAACGATAGCCGGCGTTGATCCCTTCGGTCAACTGAGCAATAGCCTGGGGTTGGTCGCCGGTGGGCTGGAACGGGGAGACAAGCTTGAATTCGGGCATCTTCACCTTCCTATCTACTGCCGCATACATGCGGCCCGGACTGCGCGACCGCCGAACGTAAGTTCTCATTTTACCACAGATCGGGCCCGGCCGGACGATTTTGCATCAAATTCATAGGAACTTCAGGCGTTTGCCCGGCACGAACAACCCCGTCCTCCTGACAGAGCAGCCAGTGGCAATTTAGGTAGTTCTTACATGAGAGTTGTACCGTAAATAGTAACGAGGCATAAGCAGCGGATAGGGTAAACAGGTGGCATCTCAGGCATTTTTCGCAGGGCTCGTCGTAGACGAGCACGACAATCCTGTAACGACGGCAGTGGTCGGCGCGGATATGTTCTATGTGGTAGACGACGACGGTTTCCTGCGCCACATAGACGCCGAGAGAGTTGATCGTCAGGTCCTCGGCTTTTTTGTGGACCAGCTTCGCGAGCATCAGGACGTCGCCGTCATGCAGATCCTGCAGATGCTCGGCAGCGACGACCTGATGACGAAGGCGGCGGTCGAGGCGCAGATGCGCAACGTTAACGTGGACCAGATCCTGGCCCAGGGGCTGCCACTCCAGGCGCGAGAGATGCTCGGTATGATGGGCTTCCGTGTGGTGATCAACGTACACGGCGAGCTGGTGCGGATTGATCAGCCGGCCCTGCCTGCCGACGACGAAGGAGATTAGTAGGCGCCTCGTGCCAGTAGCAGGTAGGGGAGAGTCTGCAAGATCAGGCGAATATCCAGGGCCAGGGACCAGTTCTCGATGTAGTAGATATCGAGCAGGCACTGCTCGTCAAAGGTCAGGTCAGAACGCCCGCTCATCTGCCAGAGACCGGTAAGGCCGCCCTTGACCTCCAGCCGGCGCTGGTGCCAGGGCTGGTAGTGGACCACTTCCGAGGGGAGCGGCGGGCGCGGCCCCACGAGGCTCATGTCGCCTTTCAGCACGTTCCAGAATTGCGGTAGCTCGTCCAGACTCAGCCGGCGAATGATCCGACCCACGCGCGTCAGCCGTGGATCGTTGCGGATTTTGAAGATGGGGCCAGACGCCTCGTTATAGACCTCCAACGCCTCGCGCTGCTCGTCAGCATCGACGACCATCGAGCGGAACTTATGCATGCGAAACGGCTTGCCGTTCTTGCCCACCCGTTCGGCCGCGTACAGAACGGGCCCCTCAGGCGAGTCGAGCTTGATCGCTACGGCGATCGCGGCGCCGATGAGCAGAGCCAACGGCGTGAGGAACAGCACGACCAGGATGTCGAGGCCGCGCTTCAGCAACTGCGCCGTTGGGCTCATGCCCACGTCGCGCACGCTGAACACGGGCAGGCCCGCCATGTTGCTGAACTCCACCCGATGCAGGCTCATCTGAAAGAGGTCCGGGACAACCTGCGAATGGATTTCGTGTGTCTGGCAAAGCTGCACGATCCGGCTCATCTCCGCATGTTGTTCTGCGGGCAGGGCGACAAATACGGTATGCAGGTCTGGATTCTCACAGAGGATTCTGTCAAGCTCATGTATCGCGCCGAGGTGTGGTATGCGGCCTACACCGATATGGTTCTCGCTGTTGCCGTCGTCCAGATAGCCAATGACCCGGTAGCCAAGATCGGGACGGGCGAGCAGGGTACGCATGACGCTGCGCCCGGCCTCGCCGGAACCGACGATCAGCGCCCGATCCACCCCCTGGTCCCGCCGGTAGCGCATGCGCAGGATGAGACGCCGCAGGATGCGGGACGCGGTGATAAAGAGCACGATGAAGAGCAGCGCCCAGACTAGCAGGAGGCGGGAGAAGGAGAGGGGGCGGTAGAAGAAGGTGAAGGCCATCATCAGGGCGATGCCCGTCGCCGTGGCGTAGCTGACCCGGAAGATTTCGTCGAGCAGGGCCTCGCCACGCCGTCTGATCCACACTTTGTTCTGGGCGAAGATGATGATCAGCAGGAAGGTCAGCAGCAGTTGTTGCCCCAGATAACTGCTGTAAGGCGCGCGGAACGTCGTGCTGAACAGCCACTGGTAGTCGTAGCGGACCACGTAGGCAAAGGCGAAGGCGAGATTGATGAGGACGACATCAGTAATGATGGTCCACAGACGGACGATGTTTCGGTTCATGGCCCTGTTTTGGAGGTTCCTCGCCCTGAGGCACGTTCTGATTGCCCGGTAGTCACTTGCAGGGCCCGCCGGTAAACGGAACTCATGGCCTCTCCCGCAGCGGTCCACGAGAACGTGCTGGCGTGTCTGAACCCTTCCTGCCGCATTGTACTTGCCAGCGCCGGGTTGTCGAGTACGGCTAACATCTGCCTCACCAGCCCGGTCACATCGTCAGGCTGGAAGTAGCGCGCGGCAGCGCCGCCCGCTTCCGGCAGCGCCGAGACGCCGGCAGCGACGACGGGCGTACCGCAGGCCAGCGCCTGTAGCACCGGCATACCAAAGCCCTCGTAAACGGATGGCATAACCAGCAGGGAGGCGGCGTTATACCAGAGCGGCAGCGCCTCGTCGTCCGCGTAGCCGGCAAAACGCACCTGCTCCTGCAGCCCCAGCGCCTCGACACGGGCGAAGATCTGGTCGTAGAACCAGCCTTTGCCGCCAACCAGCACCAGTAGTAGCTCGGGCCGCCCAATCCGGGCCATCGCTTCGATCAGCACGGTCAGGTTCTTCCGTGGCTGCAGCGTGCCCACGTGGAGCACAAACTGCTCCGGCAGCCCCTGTTCGCGGCGAAAGGCGGCTACAGCGCCGGCTTCCAGTGGGCGAAACCGGTCGTCAATGCCGGGCGGCACGACGTCAATCCGCTCGGGGGAAAGGCCGAAAAAGCGGATCAGGTCGTCACGGCTGGCGCGGGAAATGGTCACCACACGCCGCGCCTGCCGGCAGGAACGGCGCGTCTGCGTGGTCAGGTAGAGGCGCTGCAGGCGGGGGAACTGCTTCGGGAAGTGCAGGAAGCTGAGGTCATAGACGGTGACCACGGCCGGCGCCGGAGCCAGCAAGGGTGTGACGAAGGCCATGCTGTGCAGCAGGCTCAGCCGGTCGCGCAGCGCGGCAACAGGCCAGACGAGCTGCTCCCACAAAATGCGCAGCGCGCGCCGGTCCGTAGGTAGAGCAGAGGAGACAAAACGCATGTCCGGGCGGGCCACTTCCGGGGCGACCTGCGTGTAGACCACGTAGCGCCACTCCTCGGCCAAAGGCAGATGCTTCAGGATCTGCGCAATATAGTGATGGATGCCGGCACGCCGGTAGCCGGCCGTGCCGGAGAGGAGATGGGCATTGACCCCGATGGTGACCACGGAAGCCGATTATAGCCTATCCGTGGCCGGGCAGAAAGCAGCGCCCCGGCGAGGAGAACGCGGCTTACTGCTCTCGCTCGGAGGGCCGGGTGTGTTCCAGGAGGATCAGGCTACTGATGGCGCTGCTGGCCTGCTGCACCTCCGCCGTCAGGTGGCGGATGCGGGTGGCGTCCGGTCCGGCGAGGGCCTGCTGCAGCGCCCTCACCTGGCGCATCACGCGCTCTGCCAGAGGAGGGGGTATCTCGCCGTTGGCCCGTTGCAGATTCCGCTCGACCAGGTAGAGTACCTGGCGCGCCGCAGTCCGGGCCTCGACCAGATTGCGCTGTACGAGGTCCTGCGCGGCGCAGCGCTCCGCCTCCTGTACCATCTGCCGCACTTCCTGCGCGGTCAGCGAGGTTGTGGCTGCCAGGAAGACGGTCTGGCCCGCGCCGGAAAGCAGCTCGCGCGCGGCGACACGCAGCAGGCCGTTCTCGTCGATTGTAAAGGTTACTTCGATCTGCGGGATGCCGCGCGGTGCAGCGGGAATACCCTCCAGCCGCAGGATGCCCAGCGTCTCGTTATCGGCAGCCATGGGCCGCTCGCCCTGCAGCACGCAGATCTCCACAGCCGTGGCTCCATCTTCAGCCGTGCTGAACACCTGCGAGCGGCTGACGGGAACCGGGGTATTGCGCGGGATGAGCGGCGACATCATACCCCCCACCGTCTCCAGCCCCAGGGTCAGCGGCGTCACGTCACGCAGGCGTACCTCTTCGACTTCGCCGGCAAGCGCGCCGGCCTGCAGAGCGGCGCCCGCTACGACGGCCTGGTCGGGCTGGGGAGGTATTTCGGCGGTCTGCCCTGTTAGCATTTCAATCTGCCGGCGAACCATCGGCATGCGCGTGGCGCCGCCGACCAGCAGGACGGCGTCGAGGGCGCTGGGCGCCAGGCCGGCGTCCGCCAGGACCGACTCGACGGGCGCCGCCAGCCGCTCCAGCAGAGAGGCCGCCATTTGCTCGAACTGCCGGCGCGTCAATGTCAGATGCAGATGGCGAGGACCATCGGCGCTGGCCGCCAGAAAAGGCAGGTCGATGACGGTTTCCTCGTCCGTAGAGAGGGCGATCTTGGCGTCCTCGGCGGCCTCGTACACCCGCTGCCATGCCGTGGGCTGGCGGCGGAGGTCGATGCCGTAGCGGCGAAGAAAGGTCGCGGCAATCCAGCCGGCAATCAGGCTATCCCATTCCGTTCCGCCCAGGTGGGTGTCGCCGCTGGTGGCGCGCACGGTTATCTGTCCTTCGCGGATGTCCAGAATAGAGACATCGTAGCTTCCCCCGCCCAAATCGACGACCATGACGGTGCTGGTGTGGGATTGGCCAGAACCATAACTTAGGGCTACCGCCGTCGGCTCGTTGATAATCTGGCGTACCGTCAGGCCAGCAATAGTCGCGGCGTTCTTGAGTGCCTGCCGCTGGGGTTCTCCAAAATAGGCCGGCACGCTGATAACCACTTCTCTGACCGCTTCGCCGAGATAGGCTTCGGCCTCGTCGCGCAGGCGGCTGAGGATGTGGGCGGCGATCTCGGGCGGCGAGAAGAGCTTACCGGCCACAGGAATGTAGACGCGGGCGTCGCCGCGGGGACCGGATCGCAGGCTGCTGAAGCTCGTGCTCGTCCCGCCGGCCTCCGCGTCGCCGGCAGGCCGCCCTAACAGCCGCTTCACCCCATAAACAGTATTCTCGGGGTTGGTTGCTCCCTGCTCGATGGCGGCACGACCTGTCAATCGCTCGCCGTTGCGGCCAAATCCCACAACAGAAGGCAGCCGTTTGCCCTCACTTGTGGTTATGACGATGACTTCGCCGCCCCGCACGACGGCGATGGCTGAACTGGTTGTGCCCAGGTCAATGCCGACCACTCTTCCCATAGATTCGTCCTTTACTCAGCGCCTGGGAGCCGGGCGCCTGAGATAGTTGACCCTACTCTACCGGAAGCGCGTAAGATTTCTATTGGCTGCGCGTATGACGTGAGTAAAAGAGGACGTAACGTAACCGGCAGACCCGGCGCTCAATTCCGGCTCGCCACCAGAATGCCGACCATAATCAGCGCGCCGCCTAGGACAGTTAGCAGACCGGGCGCCTCCCGGAACAGCAGCCAGCCCAGCAGGCTGGCGCCGACCGGCTCGCCGATCACGGCAATGGAAACGTAGGCGGCGGGTAGATAGGCCAGCGCGTAATTGTAAGAGGAATGGCCGAGGAGCTGCGGAAAGAGCGCCATCAGCAGAAAGAGCAGATAGACGCGCGGCGGGTAGCCCGCCAGCGAGAAGCCCGCCAGCCCCACCAGCATAAGCAGCGTCAGCGCCGCCGTGCCGTAGACCACACTCGTATACGCGACCAGCGAGAGGCGCGGGCGCAGGTTACGGCCGATCAGCAGGTAGACGGCGCCTGTCAGCGCGCTGCTCAGCGCCAGGGCATTGCCAAGCAGGTGGCTGCCGGCGGCGCCCCCTTGCAGGGCAATCAGGGCGCCGCCGCCGAGCGCCAGCGCCAGGCCGGGGACGAGCGCTGGCGTCAGCGATTCGCCAAGCAGCAGGGGCGCAGCCAGACCGACCCAGATGGGCGTGCTGGTCGCCAGAACGGTCGCCGCGGCGATGGAGGTGTAGCGCAGAGAGGAGATGTAGCCCGCGAAGTGCAGCCCCAGCATCAGGCCCGACAGCAGGGCCAGCTTCCAGCCGGCGGGCGGCAACCGCTGCAGCTCGGCAACGCGGCGGCTCGCCCAGGGTAGGAGCAGCAGTGTGGAGGCGCTCAACCGTCCGGCAGCGATGACCAGCGACGGCGCATCTTCCTGCGCATAGCGCACGAGGATGGCGCTCGCCGATGTGGCGAGAACGCCGACCAGGAGAACCAGGCGGGCTGGCAGGCGGCTTCTGCTGGGGGCGGCGTTCTCGGCTGCAGACATTGGACCTCGGTTGACAAAGCCCAGGGGCATAGCTAGAATGGCGCTTACCTCTGCAAGCTTGCAGAAGCGCAACTATGCGTCCTGCGGGCTTTAGCTGGTTCTGTTAAAGCCCAACAGACCCCACTTGTCAAACCATATCACCACAAGGAGCGAATCAAGATGGCCTTTGAATTACCCCCTCTTCCGTATGCCGAAGATGCGTTGGAGCCACACATCGATGCCCGCACCATGAGCATCCATCACGACAAACACCATGCCGCCTATACCAATAACCTCAACGCGGCCCTGGAAGGTCACGAGCAGTGGCAGAATAAGAGCATCGAGGAAATCCTGCGCAACATCGACCAGCTTCCCGAGGATATCCGGACGAAGGTGCGCAACAATGGGGGCGGGTACGCAAATCACGCGCTGTTCTGGAAGATTATGAGCCCAGACGGCGGGGGCAGCCCAACCGGCGAGCTAGCCGACGCCATCAACCAGAAATTCGGCAGCTTCGAGGCCTTCAAAGAGAAGTTCAGCAGCGCCGCGGCCAACCAGTTCGGCTCGGGCTGGGCCTGGCTGGTTTGCAAGAGCGATGGCAGCCTCGACGTGTATAGCACGGCCAATCAGGACAGCCCGTACATGCAGGGCGACGTGCCTATTCTGGGAGTTGATGTCTGGGAACATGCGTATTACCTGAATTACCAGAACCGCCGCCCGGACTACATTCAGGCCTGGTGGAATACGGTCAACTGGGATCAGGTGGCCGAAAACTACCGGAATGCCCGCTAACCGGGTATAATGCAGCTGCAGGTGAGTGCCGTGCGGTATTCCCTGCGCTATTAATCGAGGAAGGAGGTTTTCGATGACGCACATTGTGACCAGACTCTGTCTACGTGACACAGCCTGCGTCGAAGTGTGCCCGGTCGAATGCATGGTCCTGGGCAAGCCCGAGGAGGAATGGCCCTGGCTGTACATTGATCCGGACACCTGTATCGACTGCGGCGCCTGCGTGCCAGAGTGCCCCTATGAAGCCATTTTCCCGGAAGAAGAAGTGCCCTTCTCCTACGAGGCCCGGCCGGGGCAATGGATTGCCAACACGAAAGAGTTGCTTCCCGACGGGCGGCCCTTCCAGGGTGAGGTTGATGGACATGCCGTCAACGTGCTCAATGCCAAGCAGCTCTCCGGCGGCGAGATCCTGGATCTGACCGAGGATATTCCCCCGAACTACGACTTCTTCTCGATCGGGCCTGGATACGACGCCCTCGACATGTAATTGGCGCGCTGCTACGGCGGCCGTCTTGTAGCAATTTGCTAGAGGGGGTCGAACTGGCCGACTGTCTTACAAGAGCAGTGGGCCCGTTCGGCCTTTTTTTCTGCGGTGCTGCAGCCAGGGCAGCTTTCATATTAGGAGCGAGTGGTGACAGATACTGATTATCGGATTGAGCGCGATTCCATGGGGCAGGTGCGCGTGCCTGCAGGCGCTTACTGGGGCGCGCAGACGCAACGGGCCATTGAGAATTTCCCCATCAGTGGGCTGCGTCAGTATCCTGCTTTCTACTGGGCAATGGGCCTGATCAAGCGGGCGGCCGCCGAAGTGAACGAAGCTCTGGGCCTCTTTGAGGACCGCGAGATTGACGGTAAGAAGGTCGCGGGCAGCGAAATCGCACGCGCGATTGTGGAGGCTGCGGGCGAGGTCGTGCGTGGCGAGCTGGCCGACCAGTTTGTCGTCGATCCCATCCAGGCCGGAGCCGGCACCAGCTACAACATGAACGTCAACGAGGTCATCGCCAACCGGGCCAACGAGATACTAGGCTACGACCTGACGGCTTCGTCCAGGCCGGTGCATCCCAACGATCACGTGAACATGGCGCAGTCCACAAACGATACCATTCCGACAGCCATCAGGCTCGGCGTGCTCTCGCAACTACCGGCTCTCCTGGCGGCCTTCGACCACCTGGCGGAAGCGCTGCGCGAGCGTGCTGCGGCTTTTGACGGCATCGTCAAGAGCGGGCGCACCCACCTCCAGGATGCTGTTCCGGTGCGCCTGGGCCAGGAGTTCGGCGCCTACGCCCGCGCCATCGAGCGCAATCGTGAAAAGGTCGCCGATGCCGCCGATGGACTGCGCCGGCTGGGTATCGGCGGCACGGCTACCGGTTCTGGTCTCAACGCCCATCCTGAATACCACGCTCGAATGGTAGCGACGCTGCAGCGGCTTTCAGGGATCGAGCTGCGCGAGTCGGACGACCTTTTTGAGAGCATGCAGAGCATGGCCGATCTGGTCCATTTCAGCGGCGCTCTGCGTACTGCGGCCCAGGACCTGACGCGCATTGCCAACGACATCCGCCTGCTTAGCTCTGGCCCCACTACCGGGCTGGCCGAGATCCAGCTGCCGGCGGTGCAGCCCGGCTCCTCCATCATGCCGGGCAAGGTAAATCCAGTCATGGCCGAAATGCTCAACCAGGCGATGTTCCACGTCATGGGCAATGATTTTACGGTCCTGCTCTGCGGGCAGGCCGGGCAGCTCGAGCTGAACGTGATGATGCCCGTGATGAGCTACAATCTCTTTCAGGCCATGCATATCATGACTAATTCGGTGCGCGTGTTCACCGACAGGCTCGTTGTGGGCATCCAGGCTAACCGGGAGAGGGCCGAAGGCTGGCTGGCTAAGAACGCCATTCTGGTGACGGCGCTGAATCCCGTTATCGGTTATGCTCGCGGGGCCGAGGTTGCCAAGGAAGCAATGGCGACGAACCGCACCGTCCGCGAAGTGGTCATCGAAAAAGGTTACCTGACACCGGAGGAGGCCGACCGCCTGCTCGACGCGCGGCGGCTGACCGAAGGTGGGATCCACAAATAGGAGACCGGCGTGGCCGGAATGGTCCGGCCGCATTTCTCTGAGCGATAGAAGCCGATGGTAGGCACCTTGCGCCTGCGCGCTGCGCACTATGCCGCCATGCTGGCCCACCTGCGCAGCGCCTATCCCGAAGAGGCGTGCGGGCTCATGGCCGGCGTCGATGGGGAAGTTCTCCGGCTCTATGCCGTCGAGAACAGGCTGCACAGCCCGGTGGCCTACGAGATGGAGCCCGTGCAACAGCTCCAGGCGCTACAGCACATGGAGGACGCCGGCTGGGAGTTGCTGGCGATTTACCACTCCCATCCGCACGGGCCGGAAATACCATCGGCGCAGGATGTTGCCCAGGCTTACTATCCAGACGCGCTACACGTCATCGTCTCCCTGGCCCGGCCGGATCAGCCCGTCGTGCGGCTCTTTGCCATCCGCGACGGCGTGGTGCATGAGCAGGTGTTGACAGTTGCGTGACGCCGTGAGCCATCCGGTGTTAGCTTTATTGGGCAAGAGTCACGCCGGTGCGCGGGCCCGGCTGTTCCAAGCCGCGCGGTGTAGAGGAAGGCTAGCTCAATGGACGTGCTGACTGTGCTGCTGGCCGCTTTGCTCGGCTATATTTTTGGCGCGATCCCCTTTGGCTGGATCTTTGTACGTCTGACGAAGGGTCTCGATTTGCGCATGGTCCAGAGCGGGCGTACAGGAGGGACCAACGCAATGCGCGCGGCCGGCCCGATCGTCGGTGGGCTGACCGCGGTGGGTGACGTACTCAAGGGCGCTGCGGCTATCTGGCTGGCCCGTGCCATCTTTGACTGGGCCAGCGGGGGTCTGCTCCCCTGGATTGAGGTCGTGGTGGGCGCCGCGACGATTCTGGGCCACAACTGGTCTGTCTTTCTCGGCTGGCGCGGCGGCGCCGGAACCGGGCCAAACGTCGGCTGGGCGGGCGCCGTCTGGTGGCCGATCGTGCCCATTGCCGTCGTCGTGGTCGCCGGTCTGCTCTTGTGGACCGGGATGGCTTCCGTCGCCTCTCTGGCGATGGGCCTCGTCATCGTCGTGGCTTTTGCCGTGCTCGCCCTGACCGGAACGCTCTCGCCGGCCTATCTGGTCGGGAGCCTGGTTACCCTGTTCATCGTCACCTGGTCGCTGCGGGGGAATATCGCCCGTGTGCTCGCCGGCACCGAGCGGTTGGTCGGGCCGGCTGCCAGGCGCGCCGAGCGCCGCAAGCAGCGCCTCAAAGCCCGGCAGAATACGGGATAACGGATCTAAGGGGTCTTCACCAGCGTTTCGTAGTGCAGCAAGCCCATCCGGTCAAAGCGGATACCGTCGATGCTGTTCAGCGCGACTAGCTGGGGGGCCTCCTGTGTCAGGTTCAGCGTCGGTAGCTCTTCGGCCCACAGCGCCTGAATGCGCCCGTAAATCTCTTCCTGTGCTTCCAGGTCGAGAGGGTCTGCCTGCCGCGCTTCGGCAATCAGCGCATCCATCTGCAGGCTGGTGTAATTGGAGCACAGCGTATCTGTGTCGGTGACGAAGAACTCCAGCCAGCCCATCGGCGCCGGATAGCGCGTGGGCCAGCCGACGGGAGGCCAGCCGAAAAGATAGGTTGTGTACTCACAGGCCGAACTCTGCTGGCTGTAGGTGCCCCACGCCGCGCTCTGGAGATCGACGGTGATCATCCCCGTCTCTTCAAGCTGCTCTTTCAGCCGCTGGGCATAGGCATCCTCCAGGTTGCTGTAGCGACCGTCGTTCAGATACCAGAGCTGGAAGACCAGCTTGTTGGTCGGCCCGTAGCCGGCGAGCTGCAGCAGCTCCTGGGCGCGCGCCAGGTTACGCGCCGGTTCCGCAGGCTGCGAGAAAGGCTCGCTTGCCGGCAGCGGTGAATAGAGCGGCTGCCGTCGCCCGCCAAAAAGGGCCGCCAGCGACTCCCGATCCACAGCGTAGGCGACCGCCTGGCGCAGCGCTTCGGTCTGCCAGGGCGTCTCCTCCTGCTGGAAGATTAGATAGCTCTTGAAGGTCGCAGGGCCGTCCCAGGCGCGCACGCCTTCCTGGCCCAGCAGGCCGGCGACCGCGTCTTCGCTCAGGTCGCCCCAGGCAATGTCGATGGCGCCCAGTTCGAGAGCATTGCGCAGCCCCTCTGCGTCGTCGTAAAAACGGAGCTGCAGGTTTTCGAAGGCGGCGCGGTCTTCGCCCGGCCATTGTGGGTTGGCCTTCATCTGCAGCGACTCGTTAGCTTCCCATTCGATGATCTCGTAACGGCCGATGCCGTTGCAGTTGCGCACCGGTTCGGGGTCGGTGGCGTAACACTCCTCGCTGACCACGAAATAGGGTGGGGTAGCCAGCACGTATAGGAAGTGAGCAGCCGGTTGCTTGAGCACGAATCGGACGGAGTAATCGCCGAGCACCTGAACGGCGTCCGCGTCGGCCAGGCTATCGTCGTTGCTGTCCTTGAGGAACGTATTGACGTGCCAGTTGCCCAGCTGGGCCGCCCGGTCAATCGAAGCCTTCACGTCGCTGGCCGTAAACGGCGATCCGTCCGGGAATGAGAGCCCTTCGCGCAGCTGGAAGGTGTACTCCAGCCGGTCCTCAGACACGGTGGGAGGCGCCGCTGCCAGAACCGGAACCAGCTCGTCCTCGGCGTTGAACATGTAGAGCCCGCTCATATTGTTGCTCTTCACTTCCCAGCCGATGAGGTCAGGAGGGGCGGCCGGATCGACGTTCTCCAGCGCGCCGACGACGCCAATGACGATCATATCTTCTGGTGTACCGATGAGCGATTCGCCGGCGTCAAGCGTCTCCTTGGAGACGAGCCAGTTACGGGTGAAGCGCTCGATGCTGCCATCGGCTTTCGCTTCGGCAATCGCGCTGTTCAGCGCCGCCAGCAGCTCGGGCTCATCTTCGTCCACAGCAATCACGTAGGCCCGGTGGGTGATCCAGGCCTCAGGCCCGCTGCCGCCAGCGATTTTGAGCTGTTCGTAGTAGGTGCGCGTGAAGTGCTCCGCATCGTCGTGATCCAGGATCACGGCCGGTACCTGCCCGTCGATCAGGGCCTGCAGCGCCGTGCCCGGCGTCGGGAACTCCTCCAGGTCGGTCGCGGGAATGCCGGCGATAGCCGTTGCCGCCTGCCAACCTGCCCGCGAATCGGCAACGACGCCGATCGGGATTCCAGGTGGAAGGTTCGTGTGGCTTACCAGCTCCTGTTCGTTGGCCAGAACGACCATCACCTGCCCTGTCTCCAGATACGGATCAGAATAGATAACCCCTTCTGGGGGCGACTGGTTGGTAATGGCCGAAATCGCCAGATCAAACTCGCCGGCGCCGATGCTCTCCAGCATGCCCGTAAAACCGGTAACCACAAACTCATAGTCGTAGCCCAGGCGCGCCATCAAGTTCTGGGCCAGCTCGGCGTCGAAGCCGACGACATTACCGAAGTCGTCGAAATCGGAAAAGGGCGGGAAGGGTGCATCGATGGCAATCGCCTTGAAGTTTTCGGCTGCAGGGGTAGCCGCCTGCACGGTCGGCTCCTGCAGCTCGGCAGTCGGCGTCGGCGCGGTCGGCGTCGCAGCCGGCTCCTCTTCATCACCAGCACAGGCGGCAAGCAGCGCGAGCACAAGAATCAGGACGGGAATGTAGGATAGACGATTCATGAGCCGGTCTTCACCTCGAGCCCTGGCAACGCGAGTGTGCCATCAGGCGAGGCGAGTATAACGTCCGCTCTGGGGCCAAACAAGGATGGGAAGTGGCTGGTTAAGACGTTCTCAGCTTAATCGAGCTGGATGACGGTTCCCAGGCCCTCCGCCTCGGCTCTCTCCAGGGCAACGCTTGCGGCGACGGCGTCCTGAACAGCCAGGCCGACCGACTTGAAGAGGGTGATCTGCCGCGCGTCTTCCCGTCCTGTCGCCTGCCCGGAAGCAATCGCGCCCAGCTCGGCGTGGATGTGGCTCTCGTCAATGGCTCCCTGCTGCAGCGGGATGATCACATCGCCCGCTTCGGCCAGGACCGCTTCGCGCTGATCGACGACAAGACGGGCCTGGCGGACCGTCTCCGTAGGGATTTCCTGCATATCCGGCCGGAACGAGCCGACGGCGTTGACGTGGCAGCCGGAACTCAGCGCGCTGGCCGAAAAGACGGGTGTGAAGCTCGTCGTCGCCGTACAGACCACGTCGGCTCCCTGAACGGCGCTGTCGGCATCAGCGGCGACGACAACGCACGACGGAATAGCTCCCTGCCCGCTCATCTCCCGCGCAAATTGCTCCGCCTGTTCCGGATTCGTGCTGTAAACACGGACTTCCTGAATGGGCCGGACCGCGCACACCGCTTCGAGTTGCGTCCGCGCCTGAACGCCGCTGCCGATGATGGCGGCAACCCCTGCATCGGGGCGAGCCAGGAGATCGGTCGCTGCCCCCGAGGCGGCGCCTGTGCGGATCGCCGTCAGGGCGCCCCCTTCGAGAAGGGCCACGGGCCGCCCGCTGCTGGCCTCGAACACCAGCACGACCCCGTGTATGGTCGGCAATCCCCGTTGGGCATTACGCGGATAGACGGCGACCGCTTTCACGGCCAGGGCGTCGCTCCCCGCGGCGTAGGCCGGCATGAACAGGGCAACGCCGCCATGAGCGCTCACGTCGAGCTGCGTGCGCAGCGGTAGGGTCACCTCGCCCCTGGCAAGCTCCGCAAAGGCCTTCTTCATCGCCGCGACGGCAGCCGTCATGGGCAGCGCCAGGCGCACGTCGGTGGCGTTAAGAATGCGCAGCTCCACCGCCTATTCGATCCCCAGGTAAACCTTCTGGACCATCGGGTTCTTCTGCAGGGCGCTGGCCTCATCGTGCAACACGATCTGGCCGGTCTGCAGAACGTATCCCCGGTGGGCAACGTGCAGCGCCATCTGCGCATTCTGTTCGACCAGGAGAATGGTCGTCCCGGTCTGGTTGATTTCGGTGATGATGTCGAATATCGTCTCGACCAGCAGGGGAGCGAGACCCATCGACGGCTCGTCCAGCAAAAGGAGCCTCGGCCGGGCCATGAGCGCGCGCCCCATTGCCAGCATCTGTTGCTCGCCGCCGCTGAGTGTGCCGGCTACCTGGTTGCGGCGCTCCGCCAGGCGAGGAAAAAGCTCATAGACCTTCTGGAAGTCGCTGGCGATGCCGTCCCGATCACGCCGGTGATAGGCGCCCATCTCCAGGTTCTCGGAAACAGTCAGGCGCGCAAAGACGCCGCGCCCTTCGGGCACCATCGCCACCCCTTTGCTGACAAGTTGGTGGGCCTTGTATGCTTTGAGGTTTTCGCCGGAAAGGGTGACAGTGCCCATCCGAGGGTCCAGCAGTCCCGAGATAACGCGTAGTGTGGTCGATTTGCCCGCGCCGTTCGCCCCGATAAGGGTGACGATCTCCCCTTCCTTGACCTGCAGAGAGACGCCTTTCAGGGCGTGGATGTTACCGTAGTAGGCATGGATGTCGTTTACGTCGAGAAGCGTCATTGCCGTTCTTCCTGTGCGGCAGCCGCCTGAACAGCGGCGCCCCGGCCCAGATAGGCCTCGATCACCTGCGGGTTGCTCTGGACTTCGGCGGGCGTCCCTTCCGCGATCTTGCGCCCATAGTCGAGGACGGTAACCCGGTCGGAGATGTTCATGACCACACGCATGTCGTGTTCGATGAGCAGTACGGCGATGCCCAGCTCATCGCGTAGTATCTGGATAAAGCGCGTTGTCTCGACGGTCTCGCGGGGGTTCATCCCGGCTGTCGGCTCGTCGAGCAGGAGCAGTTTGGGCCGGTTCGCCAGCGCGCGGGCAATCTCCAACCGTCGCTGTTCGCCATAGGGCAGGTTGCGCGCCAGGCTGTCGCCCTTGCCTCGCAACCCTACGAAGTTCAATAGCTCAATCGCCTCGGCGAGCGCGCGCTGTTCCTCCCGGCGGGTGCTGGGCAGACCTAGAATGGCCCCAATCCAGCTCGAAGAGAGGTGGGGATCCATGCCGACCAGGATATTCTCTATTGCCGTCATCTGCGGAAATAGGCGTATGTTCTGGTAGGTGCGCGAAATACCCAGATGGGTGATGCGGTCTGGTGACCGGCCCGCCAGAGAAACCCCGTCGAAGATGATATTGCCCTGGTCTATCTCGTAGAACCCTGTGACGCAGTTAAAGAAGGTGGTCTTGCCGGCGCCATTCGGGCCGATAATGCTGACGATCGACTGTTCCGGAACATCGAAGCTGAAGTCGTTGACGGCTACCAGACCGCCGAATTGCTTGGTGACGTTAAGCGCCTCTAGAAGTGCCATGTTATCTTTCTGCCTCTCAATCCACTGCGGTCTTGGCCGCCGAGGCGACCGGCGCCGGCCCGCGCTCTTCTACCGTCGGATGGAGTTCGGCGTCAGCCGGGAAGCTTTCTTCCACTTCGCCGGTCCTGTGCAGCTCGCGGCGGCGGATGGGGCTCGGCCACAGGCCTTCCGGCCGGGCAATCATCATGGCAATTAGCAACACCCCATACATCAGGTAGCGATATTCGGCGAACTCGCGCAGTAGCTCAGGCATGCCCACCAGCGCCAGCGCGCCGACGACTACCCCCGGCAGGCTGCCGATGCCGCCGACGATGATCAGACTGAGAACGTTGATGCTGATGATCAGGTTAAAGCTGTGGGGGTAAATCGACCCGATCTGCGAGGCGAATATGGCCCCCGCGAGACCGGAGAACGCCGCACCCATGGCAAAGGCCAGGAGCTTGGTCTTCACCAGGTGGATGCCCATCGCCTCGGCGACGTCTTCATCCTCGCGCACCGCCATCCACTGGCGCCCGAGACGGGAGTCGCGCAGCCGCCAGGAGACGAAGGCGGCGAGCGCGGCGCCGGCGAGGATCAAATAGTAAAACTCTTCCGGCTGCACCAGCCTGCCGCCGTCTACGATTGCCTCCGGCAGGGGAGGTTTGGTGATGTTAAGGATGCCCTGCGCGCCGCCGATGTACGGCTTGAGCAGGTCCGACATGGCCAGGACGCGGATGATCTCGCCAAAGCCCAGCGTGACAATCGCCAGATAATCGCCCCGCATGTTCAGGACGGGCGTGCCGAGGAGGATACCGGCCAATACAGAAGCAGCCACGGCAATCGGCAGCGCTTCCCAGAAGCTGAGTTGGGCGATCCCCAGTCCCCCGGTCGAGGTCAGGATGCCCATGGTGTAGGCGCCAATCGCATAAAAGGCCACATAGCCGAGATCTAACAAGCCGGCAAAGCCGACGACGATGTTCAGGCCGAGGCCCATCAGAATGTACAGGCCGACGTTGTCGAGCACCTGGGTGAGATAGCGCCCGAGCAAAGCAGGTAGGAAGAGGAGGATCAAGAAGAGCAGGATCGCCCTGCCGGCCCGCATCCGCCGTGCCTGTGCTGGCTCCTGCCGGCTTGACCAGGCCTGCACGCGCTCACGCGCAAATGTGCGCCAGACCAAGGCAAGTGCTGTGAAAACAACCGCGAAGATTACTGCGGGAACAGGGTTGATCCCTTTCGCGCCAAAGAGGAAGCGGTTTACACCAGACGCATTGTCCGCAAGGAGACTGCGTAGGACGCCCAGCAGGACTTCGGAAAGCATGCCCACGACGAGAGTCCACAAAACGCCCAGGAACAACGGACGGCGCACGTTTTCGGGCAGGAGTGCAGCCAGAGCGCCGATCAGGCCCAGGAGGCCCATGATGCCCAGGAGCATCAGCAGGCCCGTCGTCGTGCCTTCGCCGAACGTCAGGGTCTGGACGAGCTGGGACGAGACGTTGACGAGCTTGCTGCGAATGTTCTCGACGTTAACGGCGAGCAAGACCAGGCCGGCCACGGGCAAGGCCGCTACCAGACCCACGAACAGACCGGAGAGCGGCGTCAGTAGCCGGTTGCTGCCGGCCCCACCGCGGCGAGTAATCAGATAGCCGGCGACGAGCGGAGCACTGAACAGCAATAGCTGACCGAGGCTCAGCACGCCGGTAATAACGTCCCGCGCGTCGAACGTCTGCACCATGCCGATGGCGCTGACGCTCGTCGCGACCAGGCCGGCGAGCAAGCCATAGCGCAAGATATTGCGCACGGTTTGGCGAAGGGGTAAGGTAGCCATAGGCAGATGCCTCACGCTTTCTTTTCGGCGAGCCGTTCGCCAATGATCCCCTGGGGCCGGAAGATCAGGACGACGACAAGCATAGTGAAGGCAATGACATCGCGGAGCTGGTGCGTTCCGGGGAAGCCCAGCCCCTCGAGGAAGAGGGCCGGTCCGACGGACTCAATCAGGCCCAGGAACAGGCCGCCTAGCGCCGCACCTGGCACGCTGCCGATACCGCCCAGGACGGCCGCTGTGAACGCCTTAATCCCGGGAATGAACCCCATGATAAACTGAGTCTGGCTGAACAGCAGCGCATACAGGATGCCTGCCGCACCGGCCATCGCCGCGCCGGTAGCAAACGTGATCGCAATCGTGCGATCCACGTCAATGCCCATCAGAGCAGCCACATCCTTGTCTTCCGCGACCGCGCGGATGGCCTTGCCTGTCTTCGTGCGCATGACGAAGAAGTAGAGGCCGACGAGCATGATCACGGAGGCCGCCATGACGACGACGCGCGTCTTGAGTATGGAAATGCCCGCGACTGTCCACGTGCCGGAGAGGACATCGATGCGTGGAAATGGGACCAGTGCGGAGCCAAAGAGACCGGCAAAGAAATATTGCCAGAAGAAGCTGGCTCCAATTGCCGTGATTAATGGCACGAGCCGTGGCGCCCGGCGTAGGGGCCGGTAGGCAATTCGTTCTGTTAGCAGGGCCACGACGACAGAGACCGTCATCGACGTGAGTATGATGACGAGCAGGCCGGCGAGAGGATACTCGTCGAGAAAGCCAGAGGTCGCCAGCGGGATGGCCACAAACACAGTGGCCGTGATCGTGCCTGACATGAAAAACTCGCCATGTGCGAAATTGATCATAAAGAGCACGCCGTACACCATCGTGTAGCCCAGCGCAATGAGCGCGTACAGGCTGCCCTGCGAAAGCCCGGCGACGAAGAAGTCAATCCATTTGGCGACGGTGTATTCGGTGCCCCGGCCCAGGACAATCTTGGAGAACGTCCCCCACAGAACGATCAGAATAATGGCAGCTCTAAACAGCCAGAGAAAGATGTTTACATAACTTAGTTCGGGCAATCGCCTCTGCATCTGTTTGTCCTTCCCTATCCCTCTTCCTTTGATCCCCCGCACAACGGGATGACGGATGGATAGGCTCCGGGAGAAACCTCCCGGAGCCTATCCGTGAAGACTGTCTGGTTAGAAACAGCCTTTGACGTCTACTTTATCCTTCCGAAGCATAGATAGGGACAAAGTCCAGACCTTCGTCCCCTTCCTGGACCTCGTTGACGGCAATGCGCGGGTCTGCGCAGTCGCCGTTCTCGTCGCACGTCAGCGTGCCGGTAATGCCCTCAAAGCCGGAGGTAGCCGCCACGGCTTCGCGCAGCGCAGCGCGGCCGATGAGCAGCGTGCCGTCATCGCCCACCTGGGCCACCTGCTCGACGGCAGCCAGGAGGATGTTGGTGGCATCGTAGGCATGGGCATGGAAAGCAGCCGTTGGCTCGGTGCCATACCGTTCCTGGTACTCGGCGAGGAACGTCTCATAGATGGCATTCTCGAAGCCGAGATCCGGTCCCGAGAGATACATACCCAGGGCCGCCTCGCCCGCTGCATCGAGGAACTGGGTGGAGAGGATACCATCGGCCCCGGAGAGGATCGTTTCCTCCAGACCAGGGGTCTGCCGCGCCTGCAGGGTCAGATTGGAACCGAGCACGACGAAGACAGGATAGTAGATCATCTCCGGCTCGGTGGCGGCAATCGTGGTCAGCACCGGCGTTACGTCCGAAGCCTCGGGATCAGACGCTTCGAAGGCCGTAATCTCGCCGCCCAGCTCGATGAAGCTATCACGGAAGACGCTGGCCAGGCCTTCGGTGTAGGGGTCGCCGTCATGGATGGCGGCAGCCCGGCGGATGCCCAGCTCGTTGTAGGCAAACTCGGCCATTGCCCGCCCCTGGACCTTGTCATTGTGGGCGGTGCGGAAGTAGCCCGGCTGGCGCGACGCCGGATCGGTCAGGACCGGAGCCGTGTTCGAGGGCGAAATCATCACGTAGCCGTTCTCGCCCATAACCTGGGCAGCAGGCACGCCGGCGCCCGAACAGCTGGTGCCGATCACGCCGACGATGGTGGGATCGCTGACGATCTTCTGGGCTGCCGTCTGGCCGCCCTCGGCGCTACAGCCATCGTCCTCAGCCTGCAGCTCGACGATGTGTCCCAGAACTTCACCGCGTTGGGCGAGGGCGATCTCGATACCCCGCTGCGAGTCTAGGCCCAGCTCCGCGTCAGAACCGGTGATCACCAGCGCCGAGGCGATGCGGATAGGGGCCCCGGGCTCGACGGTTACGCAGCCGATCTCATCCGTGCACTCCATAGCTCCCGCTTCGTCAGCCGGCTCATCAGCCGGCTCATCAGCGGGCTCGTCGGCAGGCCCTTCCGCCGTGTTGTCGGGGGTGTTATTGACCACGTCTCCAGCATTGCCACCACAGGCCACGATCGCGAAGGCCAGCAAGAGCAGCAAGAGCAGGTAACTAATACGCTTCATCTGTTCTTCTCCTCAAATATCGAACAATCAAGTCTGGCATACACTACCGGTGCGGTGGAAACGGCGATGAAGGGCGTATGCATCGAACCCGACGAGATAGGGTCGCTAACCCCAGGACGTTAATCCATCCGGATGACCTTGATATAAGCGCCGCTCACCTCCTAATCTCTCTAAGAGTTGATTGTCGTCGCAATGATCCGATCAGTTCGAATAGCGGGATCTGGATGTTGACTGGGGATTCTATTGAAATATTTACACTTGTCAACCGTCAGCCAGGGGTTCTGCGGCTTAAATCAGCCGGGATTAAAGGATTTTCTGGGTAGTAGAGCCGAGAGCGATAGGTTTTACTTATGATAGGCGCGAACCATACCACGGGTCTTATGAAACAGTGTACAATATCAGCGGTTAGCAGCCCGGGGCCTGGTCGCACCCCGCCCCATTTCCCACATACACACTGGAGGAGGCAATGACGAAACAGACTCTGACCATCACCGACAATCGTACAGGCCAGACGTATGAAATCCCAGTGCAGCACGATACCATCCGGGCCATGGATCTGCGGCAGATCAAGGTCAAGGAGGACGATTTCGGCCTTATGACCTACGATCCCGGCTACAAGAATACAGCCTCCACGACGAGCACAATTACCTATATTAGTGGCTCTAAAGGCATTCTGGAGTATCGTGGCTATCCTATTGAGCAGGTCGCCGGAAGTGCCAGCTTCCTCGAGGTGGCCTACCTGATTCTGTTTGGCGAGCTTCCGACGCGCGAACAGCTGGCCGAGTGGGAAAACAGTATCCGCTTCCACACGCTGATCCACGAGAATATGAAGGAGCTTTTTGAAGCCTTCCGTTACGATGCGCATCCGATGGGCATGCTTATCAGCAGCGTGGCTGCGCTCTCGACCTATTATCCAGAGGCCAAGGACGTACTCGACGCCGAAAACCGGCTCCTGCAGATCAAGCGGCTGATTGCCAAGATGCCGACGCTGGCGGCCTTTGCCTATCGCTTCAGCATGGGTTTTCCGGTCAACTACCCCGACAATGAGCTGAGCTACGCCGGCAACTTCCTGAACATGATGTTCAAGATGGTCGAGCCGAAATACAGGCCGGATCCGGCACTGGAGCGGGCGCTGGATATTCTTTTTATTCTCCATGCCGACCACGAGCAGAACGCAGGCACGACGGCGATGCGCGTGATCGGGAGCACCCTTGCCGATCCCTATAGCGCAGTGGCCGGCGCGGCGGCCGCCCTCTACGGCCCCCGGCACGGTGGCGCCAACGAAGCTGTGCTGGAGATGCTCGCCGAGATTGGCGACGTGAAGAACGTGCCGTCCTATATCGAACGGGTCAAGAAAGGTGAGTTCCGGCTGATGGGCTTCGGACACCGCGTATATAAGAATTACGACCCGCGCGCCCGGATCATCAAACAGGCCGCCGACGACGTGTTTGCCGTGACCGGTGCGAACCCGCTGCTGGATATCGCCCTGGAGCTGGAGCGCATTGCGCTGGAAGATGACTATTTTGTGTCGCGCAAGCTCTACCCCAACGTCGATTTCTACTCGGGGATCATCTACCAGGCGATGGGTCTGCCGAGTAGCATGTTCCCGGTAATGTTTGCCATTCCCCGGACGGTCGGCTGGCTGGCGCAGTGGCAAGAACTGCTGCTTGACCCTGAACAGGCCATCGCCCGCCCGCGGCAGGTCTACCTCGGCGAGTGCAAGCGCCAATACGTGCCAATCGACGAGCGTGGCTAGAAGGTTCGTGTAGCTTTTTTGGAGGAGCGCCGCGGGTTGCCAGACGCGGCGCTTTTGCTGCCAGGAGGGATCATCAGGCCGCCTGTTTTTCGCCTCTCTCGACGGCAGGAGACGTTGCTGGTCGTGCTGCTGCTCCTGCTTGGGGCGCTGCTTCGCCTCTCCGCGCCGGGTCTCACTCACTTCCAGGCGGACGAAGCGCGCCTCTACATGCGGGCGTGGACCATGGCTCAGGAAGGCAGTCTGGCGACTCACGGAATTGCCAGCTCCATTGGTTTCCCGAACAGCCCGGTCAGCGTCTGGCTCTATGCCCTACCACTGGTTATCTGGCCCCACGTCTATGCCGCTACCCTTTTCACCGGCCTGGTCAATCTTCTGGCGCTGGCGGGCTGCTGGTGGATTGCCCGCCGCTACTGGGGCCCGGTGGCGGCGCTGGCGGCCCTGCTGCTCTTCGCCGTCGCGCCGTGGGCCGTCGTCCACAGCCGGCGCATCTGGGCACAGAACCTGCTGCCGCCCATCGTCGTCCTCTGGGCAATAGGCGCGCTGCTGGCGTTTATGGAGCGGCGGCCCCGCTTCGTGATCCTGCACCTGCTTGCCCTGAGTCTCGCCGTACTGGTGCACTTCGCCGCTGTGGCGCTGGCCCCGGCCTCGCTGCTGCTGTTTATCCTCTTCCGCCGCCGGCTGGGCTGGCGCTACGTGTGGGCCGGCCTCTTTCTGGCGCTGCTGCCGGCCGTTCCTTTCCTCATCTATCTGTCTGGGGAGGGCGGCGTTAGCGTTGCCGGACTGGCGGAACGGGCCGGCGCAGGCGCTTTCTGGCAGCCCGCTTCCTGGCGATATGCCTGGTTGCTGTTCAGTGGCGCCGAGCTGCATAGCCTTGCCGGGCCGGAGCAGTTCCGCAACTATCTCGCTTCCATCCCGCCTGTGGCCCCTATCTCGGCGCTGCTCGGCCTGCTGCTGTTGGCGGGCCTGCTCTGGCTGGCGAGACAGGCCTGGCAGGGCCGCAGGCTTGCTTCGACCGGGCGGGAGATAGCGCTCTTGCTGCTCGTCTGGCTTCTGGCGCCGCCGCTCGTCTTCCTCGTCTTTCCCGCGCCCGTCGTACTGCACTACCTGCTGCCCATCTATCCGGCGCCTTTCATCGTCGCCGGCATGGGTTTCTCCCGTCTCCTGAGCCTGTTGGCGTCGCAGAGGAGGGTCGTCCGCTGGTCGCCCCTCGCCTGGCTGCTGCTCGTGGCAGTCGCCGGAGTGCAGATCTGGGGAACGTTCCGGCTGCATCAGCTCGTGGCGCGGGAGGCGACGCCCGGCGGCTTAAGCACGCCGCTGGCGATGCACCTGGAGGCGGTGGAAGCAGCAAAGGCGATCTGGCAGCGGGAGGGTGGGGAGGTTCTCGTCGCCAGCGCCGGCGAAAACCCGGAGATTGACGGTACGGCAGCGATCTATGACGCGCTGCTGGCGGGCGTCCCGCACCGCTTCGTGGACGTCCAGCAATCGGCGCTGTTTCCGGCCAGTCCGACCGTGGTGTTGTTATCTGCGGAGACCGGCGACGCGGCTCCGGCTGCTCGACCCTACTTTGAGGCTGCTACAGAACGGACAGAAGTGCCGCTGCGACGCGGCGAGGGGACTGTGCGGCTGCTTGCCGTCGCCGGGGCACCGCTGCCGGCAGTGGCGCTGGACGAGCCGGCGGTCTTCGCCAACTGGATGCGGCTCGTTGGCTACGATCCGCTGTCGAATGGGAATAATGGCGCTGCTCGCTGGCGCCTCTACTGGCACCCCGGCGACAACCCCGACCCGGCCGATTATCACATTTTCAACCACCTGCTAGACGCCGTCGGCAACCGCGTCGCCCAGGCAGACGCGGCGGCCTACGCGCCCTGGCAGTGGCGTGCGGGTGACACGGTGATCAGTACCTTCGAGCTGGAGTTGCCGGACGAGGTTGCGCGGCCATTGACGATGCGCACTGGCTTCTACCGCTACCCCTCGCTGGAGAATGTGCCCGTTCTCGACGTGGCCCTCAACCCGGTGGCGGATGCCGTTACGCTGCCGGCCGAGTAACCCCTAGAGCCAGCCGCGCGCAGTCAGGGGCCCCTTGTCTTCCGCCGCGCCAAGCTCAGCCGCCAGCGCCTTACCCCGCTCTGTCAGCAGGTAGGTCGCCGCCGGAAACTTCTTGTTGCTATCGATATGGCCGGCCTCCAGCAGGGCGCGCACGGTTGCGGCGGCGACCTCTTGCGCCGGACCGCCGTCCAGCGGGTGCAGCAGGTACTCTTTTTCGCCGTCGAGATTGCGGTGAGACTTGAGCGTCCAGCCCTGAGCGAGAAGGCGGACGACGGCCTGCTCGGCCGGCCTGAGCTTCATGATCCTTTCTGGCAGGAAGAGCCTGCTCTAGCCCAGGAGGTGTACGTACTTCTGGAGATCGCGCTGGCGGATCTTCTGATACTTTTCGGTGATAATCTCCGCCATCTCCTCGGGCGTCAGGCGGATGCTGAGGATGTCCAGCGCATCCTCCGGCGACGCGCCATAGGCCAGCTTCTTCTTGCCGTTCTTGAGGTCAAACAGGTACAT
>JAAYYY010000164.1 GCA_012515125.1 Chloroflexota bacterium | reverse complement strand
GAATCGCGGACAGCCGGCAGGAAGTCAAAAGCTTCGCGCTGCGTGCCGACACGAGGCCGGACGGAGACCAGCCCCAGGCTACGCGCCACCTCGAGCTGTTCGCGCAGCTTGCTCACGCTAATGCCGATCTCCCTGCTCATCTCCGCCAGAGTAGGCAGGCGCTCGCCGGGCTGGACCTCGTGGGCCAGCAAGTAGTTGAGGAATTCAGAGTCGAGCTTTTGCGCCATTTATCTGATAAATCACATTAATCGCACAATCCAATTATAGTCCAGTTGGCTTGCTCTGCCCACCCCGAAACAGGCGTAACATAGCCTGCTAGTACTAAGGTACTATAAGACGCTCACCCTTTGCTCAGATGCCAGACGCCTCAATCGACGAAACGGACTACTTCCTCCTGCGGCCGGCGGCTTTTTGTCCGTTCTTGCGCGGGATAGCCGAGCGTGATCAGCCCCTGCGGCTCCCAGCCCGCCGGCAGACCCAGTGTCGCCCGGACTGCCTGCGGGCAAAAGAGCGGCGCGCACAGCCAGCAGCCGCTCAGGCCCACAGCGTGCGCGGCAAGCAGCAGATTCTGCCCGGCCATCGCCGTACTCTGGACCGCCATCGTCCACTCGTTCTTCTGCCGGCGCTCATCGGGATAGCGATCCATATCGGCCATCGTGAGGCAGACGACGACCAGCACAGGCGCCCCTGTAAGGCGCTGGTAGGAGCGCCTGACGTCGGTCTCGATGACGTCTTCCGGCAAGCCATCTGCTTCGAGGTCGGCGCGCAGGCGGGCGCCCATCTTCCCTGCCAGCTCTGCCTTCCCCTCCGGCGAGCGCACGACGGCGAAGCGCCAGGGCTGCCGGTTATGGGCCGAGGGAGCCCAGGTGGCGGCGGCCAGCACCTCTACCAGCAGACTGTCCGGTATGGCCTCCGGGCGATAGCGCCGGATGGAACGTCGCTCGCGAATCGCGCTCAGGATACCCTGGGTGGCGGCGTCGATCACGATCAGTCGTTCCAGCAGCGGAAGACGCCGGTCAGCTTGTTCACGCGGAAGGTGCCCTTTGCGGCAATCTCCGCTTCCACCAGCTCGCGCAAAATCTGCCAGGGCTGGTCGTCTGCTGGCTCAAAGCCACCGACAAAGCGCGGGCTGGTCGCCACATAATCAACGATTGGCTGCGCCGCGGGAAAAACAAGCGCGCCGGGCAGGTCGATCCGCTCCACGCGTGCGAAGTGGCGCTGCAGGAAGGCAGCGCCGTTCTCCAGCGTAAAGTTGATGGGCACAGGTGGAAGAGTGGCAACGCCCGCCTGAGCGGCTACCTGTCGCAACAATGCGCTCAGCTCCATCATGTTCTGCGCGCTGTTCGTCGCGGCGAGCAGCACGCCGCCCGGCCGCAGCACGCGCGCGAACTCGGCCAGCGCCCGGTCCTTGTCGGGCACGTGGTAGAGCATATGGTTCGCCAGCAGAACGTCTACGCTCTTGCCGGCGAGGGGGAGATGCTGGGCGTCCAGGTTCACGCGTGAGGGCGCAGTAACCGTCTGCAGCATGCCGTGGGAGAGGTCGCCCGCAATGTGGCGATGCGCGCGCGCCTGCACAGCCTCGACGTAAGCGCCCGCGCCGCAGCCCACGTCCACGACCAGCTCGTCGCCGCGCCAGGCGATCTGGTCCAGAACCCAGGCGGTAAAGTCCCGTTTGGGCTCTGTGTACAGCTCGTGGGTGCGCATGCGGGTTGCCAGGTTATTGTCTGTAGCGTATTGCTCCTTAACGTAATCGACGTCATCACTGCGCATCAGCTTCATCTCTTTGCTCCGGCTGCGGCCAAGGATCGCGCGCCAGCAGAATAGCGCGGTGCCCGCTGGGGAAGCGCAGCAGGCGGTAGGCACGAAAGCCGAGGCGCCGGTAGAGGGCCAGGGCGCGGCTGTTCTCCACGCGGACTGCCAGCTCCAGACGCTCGGCGCCCGCCGCCGCCGCCAGCGCTCCCAGAATACGGATCAACGCCGTGCCGATCCCCTGATTGCGCGCCTGTTCGGCGACCATCAGATCGGCTATTTCGGCAATGGTGTCAGTATAGCTGATGAGCTGGGCAGTGGCGACGGGCCTTTCGTGCGCGCCTCG
>JAAYYY010000163.1 GCA_012515125.1 Chloroflexota bacterium | reverse complement strand
ATGATAGCGACGACAACCGATTTCGATGCCCTGCTGCAGCGCCTTGCCGAAGCGGCAGCTTTCCTGTCGCGAGCCGATCAGAGCGCTCTCTTTCTTCTCGACGAGTCGCGGGGCCAGCTCCTGATGCTCGCTGCCCATAACGCCCCGCTGAAGCAGGCGCCTGTTCCCCTGAACGCCAGTCCAGCCGCTCACGTGCTGCGCACGCTGCAGACGACGGTCCTGGATAGCAACGCCGCCCGCCAGTTGATGCCCGAAGGACCGCCGTTGGGTACCCTGGCCTACGTGCCGATGGTTGCCAATACCCGCCGTATTGGCGTTCTCAGCGTGGCAACCTATGCAAAGAAGCAGACTTTTTCTCAGGGCGACCGGCGCCTTCTGACAATTCTCGGCGGGATGGCTGCTCAGGCCATCCTCAGCCGGCAGCTTGAAGGGGAGAACAGACGGCCATCCGAGCCATAATTCCAGGACATTCTATTCGCGGTTCGCTACCGGGCTGCGAAAACGACTTCATCGCCATTACGCGAGAAGGGCGCCCCGTTTGCTTTCTTGGCCGGCCTGCGACTCTGCTGCAGCTCGTCCAGGCATAGCTGGAGGTCAAAGTCGTCAAGGGCCGCAGCCTGAAAGCGCAGCTCCGCGCCCTGGCTATGGACCAGAAACCCACCCTGCCCTGCAAGCCGGCCGGCATCAGGCATACCGATCTCCGCGGCCAGCTCGGGCGCCAGCCGGCCGACCACGCGGACAGGCCAATCGGCCTGCAGCAGGCGCTTCTGCCGCGCTGTCGCCGGGGGCCCCGAAGTGGCAAGCAGGTGAATTCCAGCCGGGCCGCCTTCGTTCAGGAGCCGCAGGAGCGACGAGGCCAGCTCCTCACTTCGCGCATCGTAAAGGCAGCTCACGTCGTCGAAGAGGACGACAATGTGGGGCAGCCGCACGCCGGCCTGGCGGCGGTAGTCGATCTCGGCGACAAGAAAAGCAAGGACCTCGCGTATATCGTCCATGTCGGTGACCAGAGAGGTCATCAGATGGGGCAGATAGGCCAGGGTTCGTAGCGGCGATCCCCCACCGCGCTCTCCGCCGGGCGGCAGAAAACAGACCATCTGCAGCTGGGCTTGCCGGCTGTGCAGGGCCAGGGAAACGGCCAGCGACCGCAACAGGCCACTCTTGCCGGCGCCGGGCCCGCCGACCACCAGCATGTGCGCGGTCTCGGCCGACGCCAGGTTCAATAGCAGGGGCCGCCCGCTGGCCGTTCCCAGCAGCCCCACGAGCGGCGACAGGCTCACCTGCTCAAGGAGGTCCAGCAGGCCGGCGCCGGTGGATGGCCCATGACCGACCTCAACCTCAGCCTGCCCGAACTCGCGACGGATTCGTACGTCAGGCACGCCCAGTGACTCGACCAGATCCTCGGTCAGCTCGGGCAGGGGGAGCCGCTCCCACCCGAACTCGTCCTGTTCGCGCAGCCGGTAGGACGTGACGTGCGAACCGACCACGCCCCCGTCCACATGCACGGCGAGCCCATGGCGGCGGAAAAGCTCTTCGATAACGCGCGCCTGCAAGCGGAGGCGATTCTGCAATCTTTTGCTCATGGCGGTTTTCCTGTGCCCTCACCGGCCGGGTAAGCCGGGCCCCACAACTCTATTACGGACAGTATAGAACAGATGTTCTGCAACGTCAATGACTTTTGGGGCGGCGCGTGCAAACAGAAAGGGCGACCCTTGCGGGTCGCCCTCATCTCGTCTGTCAGGGATAGCCGGAATTACACCGGGGATGGCGTGCGCAGGACGAGCTTCACCTTACCCTGGATCTGCACCTCGGAAGCATGAAGGACGATTGGCTCCATGTTCGGGTTCGCCGGAATCAGGCGGATCATGTCGCCCTCGCGATAGAAGTACTTCAGCGTCTGCTCCTGGCGTTCGGGGAGCCAGGCCGCCACCATGTCGCCGTCACGGGCCTCCTGGGCAGGCTCCAGCACCACAATGTCTCTGTCGGCAACCATCGCGTCAATCATCGAGTTGCCGCGGACGCGCAGGGCAAAGAGCTTTTCGCTGCGGGGCGGCAACATGCTGGAGCTGATCGTGACGGTGTCGTCCGCATCATAACTATCGAAAGACTCCACCGGCTCGCCGGCCACAATGTAGCCCATTACGGGCACGTTGACCACGTCTTCCAGCGTCGCCGGCGTGCTCGTGGCGAACAGGGCCTGCGCCCGCTCGGTCAGTCGCAAGCCACGGGCGACTTCCTTCTCTCGCTCCAGATAGCCCTGCTCCTTGAGCTTATTGAGGTTATAGCTGACCACGGAAGTCGAGCTGATCTTGGCAGCTTCGCCGATCTCACGGATCGTTGGCGGCCGCCCTTCTCGCTGGATGTTCGCCCAGATATAGCCGAGGATTTCCTTTTGCCGGTCGGAAACTTTCCCCTTTTTTGCCATGATTTACTCCTTATGACGGCCTCTTTCTGACGGAAAAACTGCCTGTAAAACCGCTCATATGTTCGATATCATGATAGACGAACTTTTGTTCGTTGTCAAGAGGAATTTGGGATAATTTTTGGGATATGGCCGACCAATTTTGGGAAACATCTGGGATACTACCTGGCCGAAAATTGGTGCTCCCCGGCTCCTCAGATATGATGCAGCAAGAGGAGGCTCGTCATGGAATTCTACCGCTACTCGTTTCCGTCTCGCCGCTCCAACGTCATTGCCCGCCGCGGGCTGGTAGCCACAAGCCAGCCGCTGGCAGCCCAGGCCGGCCTGGAGATCCTGCAGGCCGGCGGCAACGCCGTGGACGCCGCCATCACCACGGTGGCAACGCTCTGTGTCGTCGAGCCGACCTCGACAGGCGTTGGCGGCGACGCTTTTGCCCTCATCTGGTCGGCGCGCGAGCGGCGCCTCTTTGGGCTCAACGCCAGCGGGCCGGCGCCGGCCGGTCTGACGGCGGAGTGGGTGCGCAGGCAGGGCCACACGACGATGCCGGCCCTCGGCGCCCTTCCCGTGACCGTGCCGGGCAGCCTGCGCGGCTGGGAGGCGGCACTGACCCGCTTCGGCACGCTGCCGCTGAGCCGGCTGCTGCGCCGCCCGTTGCACTATGCCCGCCATGGCTTCCCGGTTAGCGAGCGCATCGCCCGGGCCTGGGCGCGCTCGGAGGAGAAGATGAGCCGGCATCCGGATTCGCGCCGTGTCTGGCTGCCGAACGGGCGCGCCCCGCGCCCGGCAGAGCTGTTCCGCAACGCCGAATTTGCTGCGACCCTGGCGACGATTGCCGCCGAGGGCATCGACGCCTTTTACGCGGGCGACATCGGCCGGCAGATTGCCGAGACGGTGCAGCAGGCCGGCGGCGTCCTTACCCGCGAGGATCTCGTCGCCTATGATGCCGAATGGGTGGAGCCGATTGCCACGGATTATCGGCGTGGCTATACGTTCCATGAGATCCCGCCCAACGGGCAGGGCCTGACGGCGCTGCTGGCGCTGAACATCGCCCGCGGCTTCGATTTGCCGGCGCTGGCCTACGACGATCCCGAGCGCTGGCATCTGCTCATCGAGGCCATCAAGCTGGCCTTTGCCGACGCCGCTGCCTACATTGGGGACCCGCGCCAAGTAGACGTGCCTGTCGCCGCGCTGCTGAGCGAGCGTTACACTGAGGAGCGCCGCGCCCTGATTCGCAGCGACCGCGCGCTGGAGCCACGCCCCGGCCGGCCCGACCGGCACGGCGACACGGTCTATCTCACCGTTGCCGACGAAGAGGGTAACATGGTTAGCTGGATCCAGAGCCTGTACATGGGCTTCGGCAGTGGGCTGACGGCCGGCAGGACCGGCGTGCAGCTACAGAACCGTGGCGCCAACTTCTCGCTGGAACCGGGCCATCCCAACGAGGTTGGGCCGGGCCGGCGCCCGTACAACACGATAATCCCCGGCTTTATCACCTATGAAGGACAGGCCTGGGCCAGTTTTGGCGTGATGGGTGGTTTCATGCAGCCGCAGGGCCACCTGCAGGTCGGCTCCAATCTCGTGGATTACGGCATGGATCCACAGTCAGCCCTGGACGCGCCCCGGTTCGAGTGGCAGCGCGACCGTGCCGTCGCCGTCGAGGAGGCCGCCGGCCCCAACGTGCGTGCCGCCCTCACCTCGAAAGGCCACCGGCTGCAGCCCGAGGGCTACTACGGCGGCGGGCAGGTCATCGTCCGCGACCTGGAGAGCGGCGTGCTGATCGGCGGCAGCGAGCCGCGCAACGATGGGGCAGCCGTGGGCTGGTAAGAGGCGCGGCGATCCAAGCTGACTCTTATCTTCGGCAATGGCATTGCGCCCGGCCGGCTGGTATAATCACCGGCGCTGGATGGGTGGCAGAGTGGACTATTGCGCACGCCTGGAGAGCGTGTGGGGCGAAAGCCCTCGTGGGTTCGAATCCCACCCCATCCGCTGATGAGCGTAACGTAAGTTGCGCTCTTTTTGTTTCTTGCCCGCGCCAGAGGGCGTCGCTACAATCGCAATCGTCCTGGCTCCCATGCTGACTGTCTCCAAGCCGCCGGTGTTTGTCCTGCTTGCTGGCTCTTCCTATGGTTGACATCTCTGAGATTCTCGCCCTGTTTCCGCCGGTCACGGCCATTGGCTATGCCGTCCTGCTCCTCTATTTGCTGGCCTGGGGAAGCAGGCCGGGCCAGCGGGTCCGTGCTTTTGGCGGCTACCTGGCCGTCTCTGCTGCCTGGGTTTTGCTTCTCGGCTATACGGAGCCCGAAACGGCTTTCAATGCGCCTGTCAAGCTGCTCGCCGCCGGCACGCTTTTGCTGGCCCTTGCCACAGCCGACTATCTCGATTGGTCCCTCTCGCACACCTGGGCCTGGGTTGCCGCCTTTATCCTGGCGGGATCTATCCTGCTGGACCTGCCCCCTTCGACGGAGATAACCATTCCCCTCCCGCTGGCGAACTTCGCCCCGACTGTGGGCGGCTGGCTGGCCTTTGGCCTCTGGCTGGGCCTCAGCGTCGTCATTCTCGCGCGCACCTGGCTGGACTATCGCCGGGCCTATTTCCCGTGGCACGCCAACCGCCTGCTGCACTGGATTTTCTTTGTGACCATGGCGGTGGCCGGCGAGGTGCTGGTCTTCGACAACCGCCCCTGGGTACAGGCCGGGGGCCACCTCGTGCGCTTTCTTTCCGCCGTCGTCCTGCTGCGCGCCGCCACGAACCACCAGCTCTTCGACATCCGCGCCATCCTGCGCAAGTCGCTTGCCTACCTGCTTCTCGTCCTGGCTTCCGCGGTCCCTGCTGCCCTGGTCCTCACCACCACGCTCGTCGCCACCTCCCGGCTGCAGCTTGATCAGGTCGGTAACTACCTCGTCATCCTGGGTATCCTCGTGCTGGGCTTTGTCCTCTACCAGCCCTTCCGGCGCCTGCTGGAGCGGCTTCTCTACAGCTCGCTGCTGGGCCGGGAGCTGCAGACCAGTCAGGTTGTGCGCCGCTATTCCCAGGCGATCAGCCGCACCCTCGACGTAGATCAGCTCTCAGTCCTGATGATCGGCACGGTCAGCGAGCTACTGGGCACGACGAGGGGGGCCTTGCTGCTGGTCAGCAATGACGAAGACGGCTACCTCGTCGAGCCGGTGCCGGGGATTGGCGCCGTCCCGCGTGGCGCGCAGCTCATCGGCTCCGATAGCCCCCTGGTAGAACCGCTCGCCGAGCGGCGACTTCCTCTACTGCAATATGACGTGGACTTCAACCCGGCCTATGCGGGCATCTCGGCCTCGGAGCGCGTCTGGCTGGAGGAGATGGCTATGGACGTCTACGTGCCCATCCATACGGAAGATCGCCTGAGCGGCCTGATCGCCCTCGGCCCTAAGGCGTCTGGCCTGCCCTATCGCAACGACGAGCTGGAGCTGGTTGAGCTACTCGCCGACCAGACCGTCATCGCGCTGCAAAACGCGCGCCTGTTCAGCGAGCTGAACCAGCAGCACGAGCGCATCCGCTTCCTCAACACCGACCTCCGCCGCCAGAATGACCGGCTGGAGATTCTGGACCGGGTTAAGACCGACTTCATCACCATCGCCTCACACGAGCTGCGCACGCCGCTGACCCAGGTCAGAGGCTATGCCGATCTGCTGAGGGCGATGAACGAGGAGACCGGGCTGAGCCGGGAGCAAACGCGCGAAATCGCCGGCAACATCATCCGTGCCTCGGCCCGGCTGGAGTCGGTGATTGCAGCCATGCTCGACGCCAGCCAGCTAGAGATCAGTGGTCTGCAGCTGATGCTCGTGCCCACGAACATGCAGGCGATCCTGGACACGGCGGTCGGCCAGTTTGGCAATGCGCTCCGGCAGCGCAATCTGCTCCTGAAGATGCGGGGCATCGAGGCGCTGCCGTCGCTCCGGGGCGATTACCGGCGCCTGGTCCAGGCCTTCGCCAATCTCATCGGCAATGCGATCAAGTATACGCCCGACCACGGAACGGTCACCATTGAAGGGACGATCATACCCGGCGGCGACGGCGCGGAATTCGTGGAGGTGGTCATTGCCGACACAGGGATTGGCATCGAGCCGCAGTTCCACCAGCTCATCTTCGAGAAATTCTTCCGCATTGGCGACCCCGAGCTGCACTCGACGGGGATGACCAAGTTCAAGGGCGCCGGGCCGGGCCTCGGCCTGCACATCGCCAAGGGCGTCGTCGAGGCCCACGGGGGCAGCATCTGGGTCGAATCGGAGGGCGAGGACGAAGAGCGTCTGCCAGGCAGCCGCTTCCACGTCATTCTTCCGACTGTCCCACCGTGGTGGCAGGGGCAGACGGAGGCGCCAGTCTCCGGGGCAGAACGCTACTCCCCGGTCAGCCCGACCACGTAAGCAAGAGAGCGCGGCTTCCTGACCACGCTCTCGAGAACTCTAGGCCACTGCTTCGGGTGTGCGCTCGCCATGGCGGAAGACGATGCCGCCGGCGTCCGCGTCCACGACGACCGTATCCCCGTCCTGGAATTCCCCTTCGAGAATAGCCAGGGCCAGCGGGTCGGCGACGAGCCTCTGCAGCGCGCGCTTCAGCGGCCGGGCCCCATAGGCCGGGTCGTAGCCTTCCTCGGCGAGCAATCGCTTCGCTTCCTCGGTGAAGCGCAGCTCGATATCCCGGTCGCGCAGGAGCTGCCGCAGGTGCTCCGCCTGGATCTCGACGATCTGGGCCAGATCGCTCCGGCTGAGCGGGTTGAACATGATGATCTCGTCGATCCGGTTCAGAAACTCCGGCGGGAAGTGGTTCCGCAGCGCCTCCAGCGCCGCTTGCTCGTCGTAATTGTGGCCCTGCAGATACTGGCTGCCAATGTTGCTGGTCATGATCACGACGGTGTTGCGGAAGTTCACCGTCCGCCCCTGCGAGTCGGTCAGCCGGCCATCGTCGAGAAGCTGGAGCAGGGTGTTGAAGACGTCGCGATGGGCCTTCTCGATCTCGTCGAAGAGCACCACGCTGTAGGGGCGGCGACGCACCGGCTCGGTTAGCTGACCCCCTTCGCCGTAGCCCACGTAGCCGGGCGGCGCGCCCAGGAGCCGGCTCACGGTATGCCGTTCCTGGTACTCGCTCATGTCGATGCGCACCATCGCATCTTCGTCGTCGAAGAGGAATTCAGCCAGCGCCCGGGCCAGCTCGGTCTTGCCGACGCCGGTCGGGCCGAGGAAGATAAAGCTGCCCACCGGCCGGGAACGATCCTGCAGGCCGGCGCGCGAGCGGCGCACGGCATTGGCGACCGCGCGGATGGCGTCGTCCTGCCCTACCACACGCCGGTGTAGCCGCTCCTCCATCTTCAGCAGCTTCTGGACTTCGCCCTCCATCATCTTGCTGACCGGGATGCCGCTCCAGCTACTGATGATACGGGCGATATCCTCCGCGTCCACTTCTTCTTTTAGCAGGGGCGACGCTCCCTGCAGCTCGGCGAGCCGCTGCTCCTTCACCTCCAGATCCCTCTGCAGCTCCGTGAGCGTGCCGTAGCGCAGCCGGGCGGCCTCTTCGAGATTCATGTTGCGTTCGGCGCGCTCGATCTGCACACGCACGTCGTCCATCTGCTCCTTGAGCGCCCGAACTTCTTCAATCGCTTCTTTCTCGCTTTCCCAGCGGGCGCGGAGTGCGTTCGCTTCCTCTTTCAGCCCGGCAATCTCCGCCTCGATGTGGCGCAGCCGTTCCTTCGACGCTTCATCCCGCTCCTGCTTCAGCGATTCGCGCTCGATCTCCAGCTGCAGAATCTGGCGATCAACCTGATCCAGCTCCGGCGGTTTCGACTCAATGGTCATCTTCAGGCGGCTGGCAGCCTCGTCGATGAGGTCGATGGCCTTATCGGGTAGCCGCCGCTCGGTCAGATAGCGGTTGGAGAGCGTGGCAGCGGCAATCACTGCCGCGTCGGTAATACGCACGCCGTGGTGTACCTCGTAACGCTCTTTCAGGCCGCGCAGTATACTGATCGTGTCTTCGACCGAGGGCTCATCTACAAAGACGGGCTGGAAGCGCCGCTCCAGCGCGGCATCCTTCTCAATGGACTCGCGGTACTCGTCAAGCGTGGTCGCGCCGATCAGGCGCAACTCGCCGCGGGCCAGCATCGGCTTGAGCATATTGCCCGCGTCCATGGCCCCTTCGGCCGCGCCCGCGCCGACAATCGTATGCAGCTCGTCCACGAAGAGGATGATCCGGCCGTCGCTCTCCGAAATCTCCTTCAGAACGGCCTTCAGCCGCTCTTCGAACTCGCCGCGATATTTGGCGCCGGCCACAAGGCTGCTCAGGTCCAGCGCGATGAGGTCTTTGTTCTTCATGCTCTCCGGCACGTCGCCATTGACGATGCGCTGCGCCAGCCCTTCGACGATAGCCGTCTTGCCCACGCCGGCCTCGCCGATGAGCACGGGGTTGTTCTTCGTCCGCCGGCTCAGCACCTGCGTCACGCGCCGGATCTCTTCGTCACGGCCGATCACCGGATCGAGCTTGCCCTGGCGGGCCAGCCTGGTCAGGTCGCGCCCGTACTTCTGCAGCGCCTCATACGTCGCCTCCGGGTTCTGGCTGGTGACGCGCTGGGTGCCGCGAATGCCGGTCAGGGCGCGCAGCACATCATTTCGCTCGATGCCCATCTCGCGCAAGAAGGCGAGGCTGCGCACGTTGCTCGCGGCATCGACAAGCGCCAGGAACAAATGCTCGGTACTCACATACTCATCGCGCATGTTCTCGGCTTCACGTTCCGCCTGGCGAACGATGTTGCTCAGCTCGCGCGACAGCCCCGGTTGCGCGCCGCCGGTCACGCGGGGCATACGCTGCAGCGTCTCCTCCACGCGGCTCAGGAGACTGCCCAGCTCGACGCCCAACCGTTTGACGATCTGGGGGACGACGCCGTCCTCCTGGCGCAGCAGCGCCGCCAGTAGATGGACCGGCTCAATCTGGCTGTGGTTGTTCTCTTCCGCCAGAGTCTGGGCATTGATCACCGCTTCCTGTGCTTTTTGTGTGTACTTATTCAGATTCATAACTCTGTTCTCCTTGCTCTTCCACCACTCAGGCACGAAGTCCACTGAAACAGTGAGTCGCAAGGCCAATCTATTCTTCTAACAGGTTATTAAGATGATGTCAGATCGATGTTGGCAGGGACTAAGAAGAACGTTAGCAGGGGCTCGTCCACCGGCGCTATAATGCAGCTATGGACCGGCGTACAGCCCTGTTACGGGCGCTT